>DASZVW010000788.1:0-8155 GCA_035546895.1 Polyangia bacterium | reverse complement strand
AGCAGGGGATCAAGTTCGAGGCCGAGCGCGGGCTGCAGGTGGCGCGCGGCCTCTTCCTGCAGCAGGTGCAGGAGGTGGCGGCCGGCGCCGCGGCGCTGGGCGACGACAAGGACCTGTTGGCGGCGCGCGAGGCGTCGGACGCGCCCAAGGTGCGCGCGCGGCTGGCCGCGCTGTCGACCGCGACGCCGGGCGCGCTGTTCGAGATCACCGACGCCTCGGGGAAGATCCTGGCGCGCTGCTCGCGCGGGAGCTGCGACGAGGCGCTGACCGGCGAGGGGCGGGCGGGGCTCGACCCGGTGGGGCGCTCGCCCGTCATCCTGCGCGCGCTCGACTACGAGCGGACGGTCTCCATCGAGAGCGCGCGCGACCGGCTGGTGGTACGGGCGGCGCTGCCGCTCACCGATCCGGCGCTGCGCATGCTGGGGGCGGTGGTGGTGACGGTGCCGATCGACTGGACGGTCGTCGACCGCCTGAAGGCGGCGCTGGGCGCCGGGCGCGAGGTGGTGGTCTACGTGGGCCGGGCGCCGAACGCCTCGACCTTCATGGCCGCCACCGGCGCGCGGCTGGTGGGGCCCACGCTGCCGCCCGCGTTCCAGCCGGCGGGGCCGGGCTCGGCCGCCTCGGTGGTGCCGCTGGAGGTCGACGGGCACGAGTACTCGGTGGCCTTCGGGCAGCTCCAGGACGTGAACGCGGCGCCGGTGGGGCTGCTCGGGGTGGCGGTCGATCGCGAGCCGCTGGCGGTGGCGCGCCGGCGGGCCATTACCACGCTGGTGTCGGGCGCGCTGGCCACGCTGCTGCTGGCCGTCCTGATGTCCAACCTGCTGACCCGCCGGATGACCCGGCCGCTGCAGGACCTCCACGCGGGCGCGCTGGCCATCGCGCGCGGCGATCTCGACACCAGCATCCCCGTCGACACCATGGACGAGATCGGCGACCTGGCCGAGGCGTTCCGGATCATGACCCGCAGCCTCAAGGAGAACCAGGAGGGGCTGGCGGCGCGCGTGCGCGAGCTGGTCACGGTCCACCAGGTCGGGCGCGCGGTCAGCACCGTCGTCGATCTGGGGCAGGTGCTCCGCTCGGTGGTCACCGAGGTGCTCAACGTCCTCGGCGGCAAGACGGCCGCCATCGCGCTGGCCATCGGCGCCGACCCGCCCGAGTTCGTGGTGCGCGCGGTGGCCGGCGAGCCGGTGGGCGGGCAGCTGGCGCGGCTGGCGGCGGCGGTGTCGGCGCTGGGCCGCGCGCGGCGCACGCCGGCCGTGGAGGCCGATCCGCAGCTCATGGACGCGGCGCTGGCGGCGGGGCTGACCGGGCCGGTGATCGCGGCGCCGCTCACGCTCAAGGAGCGGCTGGTGGGGGTGATCATCATCGGCCGGCTCGGCGAGGCGCCGTTCGGCGAGGCCGATCTCCGCCTGCTGGTCACCTTCGCCGATCAGACCGCCACCGCGATCGAGAACGCGCGGCTCTACACCGAGGTGCGCGCCTTCTCCGAGGTGCTGGAGGCGCGCGTCCGCGCCCGCACCGCCGAGCTGGAGAAGGCGAACACCGAGATCGAGCGGACGCTGCGCGAGCTGGGCGAGGCGCAGGGGCAGCTCATCCACTCCGAGAAGATGGCCGGGCTCGGCATGCTGGTGGCCGGCATCGCGCACGAGGTGAACTCGCCGGCGGCGGCGGTGCAGGGGCTGGTCGACGCGCTGGCGGAGACGGTCCGGCGGCTCGGTCACTCGGCGCAGGCGCTGTCGGCGCTCGACCTGCCGCCGGCCTCGGTGGCCCGCTTCTTCGAGATCATCGACGGGCTGCTCCCCGAGATGATGTCGGCGCCGCTGCTCACCTCGCTGGAGGCGCGTCAGCAGGCGCGGCGGCTGCGGGCGGCGTTCTCGGGCGCCGGCGGCGCCGAGGAGTCGGCGGCGATGCTGGCCGAGGTGGGCACGCTCGGCGAGCGGGTGGCGCCGGAGCTGCGCGCCCTCGTCGGCGACAAGAGTCTGGCGCCCTTGGCAGGCTACTTGCGCGAGGTGGCCTTCCTCGCGCGCACCGCGGGGACCATCCGCACCGCCATCGGCGCCATCCGGCGGATCGTCGGCGCGCTCAAGAGATACTCGCGACTGGACGAAGCACCCCTCGAGCGCGTCGACGTGCACGCCGGCATCGAAGATACGCTGGTGATCCTCTCTCATCAGTTGAAGTACGGAGAAAACGGCGTTAATGTGAAGAGATCATTTGGGTCGTTGCCGGCGATAACGGCTTACGTAGGGGAGCTCAACCAGGTGTGGACGAACTTGATCCACAACGCGATACAGGCCATGGACGGGCGGGGCGAGATTCTGATCGAAACCAAGGCTGACAAGCGTGACGTGATCGTCGCCATCGAGGACAACGGTCCCGGGATCCCCGCCGAGGCGGCGTCGCGCATCTTCGAGCCGTTCTTCACCACCAAGGCCAAGGGGGAGGGGACGGGGCTCGGGCTCAGCATCTGCGCGCGCATCGTGGAGAAGCACGGCGGCACCATCCGCGTCGACAGCCAGCCCGGGCGCACGCGGTTCGAGGTGCGGCTGCCGGTCGACGGCCCGCCGCCCGCCCCCGAGCCGCTCGCCGAGGCCGCGGTCGGCGCCTGGCCGATGCCGGACATGGTCGGGAAAGGGCGGGCCTGATGACCCCGGGCGCCGCGCTCCGCGAGCACATCGTCTGCGTCGACGACGAGGAGGGGATCCTGGCGGCGCTGCGCCAGCAGCTCTCGGCCCGCTTCGGCGGCGAGTGCGACATCGCGGTGGCCAAGAACGCCCGCGAGGCGCTCGACCTCATCGAGGACCTGCAGCAGGACGGCGAGCAGGTGGCGGTGGTGATCGCCGACCAGATCATGCCCGGCATGAAGGGCGTGGAGCTGCTCGAGGAGGTCCACAAGCGGAGCCCGCAGACGGTGAAGATCCTGCTCACCGGGCAGGCGGGGCTCGACGCCGTGGTCTACGCCATCAACAAGGCGGGGCTCGACCAGTACATCCCCAAGCCGTGGGACGAGCCCGACCTGCGGCTCACCATCCAGAGCCTGCTGTCGCGCTTCCGCCTCGAGCGCGAGCGCGCCGAGCTCCTGGCCGAGCTGCAGGCCAAGAACGCCGAGCTGGCCTCGCTCAACACCTCGCTCGAGGAGAAGGTCGTCGCCCGCACCCAGGAGCTGGAGAAGCTCAACTCGCGGCTCGCCGAGCTGGCCATCACCGACGGGCTCACCGGCCTCTACAACCACCGCCACTTCCGCGAGCGGCTGTCGCTGGAGATGGAGCGGAGCAACCGGACCGGACTGCCGCTGTCGATCCTGATGATCGACGTCGATCACTTCAAGGGCTACAACGACCGCCACGGCCACATGGCGGGCGACAACGCCCTGCGCGGCGTCTCCAAGATCCTGCAGCACGGGCGGCGGGCCAACGATCTGGTCGCCCGCTACGGCGGCGAGGAGTTCGCCATCATCCTGCTCGACGTCGGCAAGGGGGCGGCCAAGGAGGTCGCCGAGCGGATTTGCGCGCAGATCGCCGAGTTCCCGTTCGAGTTCGGCAGCACGCAGCCGATGGGGAAGCTGACCATCTCGGTGGGGGTGGCCTCCTTCCCCGACGACGGCGCCGAGCCGGCGCTGGTGCTGGCCGCCGCCGACCGCGCGCTGTTCGCGGCCAAGAACGGCGGCCGCAACCGCGTCCGCGTCGCCGGCCAGAGCCAGAGCCAGGGCCAGGGCGAGTAGCCGCCATGCACGTCGCCGTCCTCGGTGGCGGCGCCTGGGGCGGCGTGCTGGCCTCGCTGGCCGTCGCGCACGGGCACGAGGTCACGCTCTGGGAGCCCGATCCGGCCGCGGCCCACGCGCTGCGGGAGGTGCGCGCCAGCGCCCGCTCGGTCCCCGGCTTTCGGCTGCCCGACGCCGTGTCGGTCTACCTCGACGCCGGCGCCGCGGTGGCCAGCCGGCTGCTCGTCGTGGTCGCCCTCCCGTCGGACCAGGTGCGGGCCTCGTTGCGCGCGCTGGCCGAGGCGCTGGATCCGGCGGCCGTGGTCGCCTGCGCCTCCAAGGGGCTCGAGCCCGACAGCGGCGCCACCATGGGTGAGGTGATGGCCACCGCGCTGCCGGGGGCGCGCGGGGTGGTGCTCTCCGGGCCCAGCTTCGCGCAGGAGATCGCCGCCGGGCTCCCCGCCGCGCTGGTGGCCGCCTCGGCCGACGCGGAGGCGGCCGGCGTCGTGCAGGCCGCGCTGGGGAGCGAGCGGCTGCGCATCTACACCAGCGACGATCCGGTCGGCGTCTGCGTGGGCGGCGCGCTCAAGAACGTGGTGGCCATCGCCGCCGGCTGCTGCGATGGCTTCGGCCTCGGCACCAACGCGCGCGCCGCGCTCATCACCCGCGGCCTGGCCGAGATGGGGCGGCTGGCCGAGCGGCTGGGCGGCCGGTCGCCGACGCTGGCCGGCCTCGCGGGGCTCGGCGACCTGGTGCTCACCTGCACCGGCGACCTGTCGCGCAACCGGCAGGTCGGCCTGGCGCTGGCGCGCGGCCAGTCGACCGACGCGATCGTGGCCAACCTCGGACACGTCGCCGAAGGGGTGGGGACCGCGCGCACGGCGCGCGCGCTCGCCGAGCGGCTGGGCGTCGCCATGCCGATCACGCAGGAGGTCGCCGCGGTGCTGTTCGACGGCAAGCCGGCGCGCGCCGCGCTCACCGATCTGCTGGCCCGCGACGTCGGCACCGAGCGGGCCTGAGCTAGATCTGCAGCCCGGCCGCGATCTCGAACGAGCGCAGGCGCGCGGCGTGGTCGTAGATCTGCGAGGTCAGGATCAGCTCGTCGGCGCCGGTGCGCTCCTGCAGGGCGGCCAGCCGGCCCCGCACGGTGTCGGGCGCGCCGACGGCCGCGCAGGCCAGGATCCCCTCCAGCAGCGCCGCCTGCTGGGGCGCGAGGCGCTCGGCGAACCCCGGCGACGGCGGCGGCAGCGGGGTGGGCCGGCCGCTGCGCAGGTTGACGAACGCCTGCTGGAGCGAGGTGAGCAGCAGCGCCGCCTCGGCGTCGCTGTCGGCCGCCACCACGTTGGCGCCCACCATCAGGTGCGGCCGCGCCAGCCTCGCCGACGGTCGGAAGCCGCGGCGGTAGATCGCCACCGCCTGGTCGAGCAGCGCGGGCGCGAAGTGCGCGGCGAAGGCGAACGGCAGGCCCATGGCCGCCGCCAGCTCGGCGCCGAACAGGCTCGACCCCAGGATCCAGATCTCGACCTCGGCGCCGGCGCCCGGCACCGCCCGCACCCGCTGGCCGGGGACCGCGGGCGCCAGGAAGTCGAGCAGCTCGGCGACGTCCTCCGGGAAGCTGTCGGCGCTGCCGGCCAGCGTCCGGCGGAGCGCGTAGGCGGTCTCGGGATCGGTCCCCGGCGCCCGCCCCAGCCCGAGATCGATCCGCCCCGGGTGGAGCGCGTCCAGCGTCCCGAACTGCTCGGCGATCACCAGCGGCGCGTGGTTGGGGAGCATGACACCGCCGGCGCCGACCCGGATGGTGGAGGTCCCGGCGGCGACGTGGGCGATGGCGATGGCGGTCGCCGCGCTGGCCACGCCGGGCATGTTGTGGTGCTCGGCCAGCCAGAAGCGGCGGTAGCCCCAGCGCTCGGCGTGCCGCGCCAGATCGACGGCGTTGTGGAGCGCCCGGGCGGCGTCGCCCCCTTCGACGATCGGCGCCAGGTCGAGGACGGAGAGCGGGGTCACGCGCGCAACGATAGCCGACGATTGACATGGGCACCCTGGGAGGGTTTCCATGCCCTCCCGCGATGGACTCAGCCGGGCAGAGCCCGGCTCCGTCCACACGCCGGGGCGCGGGCCAGTCGTCACGCGCGCGGCCGCGCGGCTAGCGCGGGATGGTCAGCGTCTTCGCCACCTCGGGGGTGAGCGGCGACGGGAGGTCGATCCCGTTGGCGTGCAGGTCGAACGCCAGGATCGCCCAGTACTGATCGTTGGTCAGGCTGCCGGCCTTGCCGGGCGGCATGTTGGCCACCGTGAACTCGGCCACGTCGGCGACGGTGACGAACTTGTTCTTGCGGTACTTGCGGTCGGCCGGCGGGTCGAGCGGCAGCGCGCCGTCCTTGACGCCCACCACCCGCGGGGCCTTGGCCGTCCCCTGGCCGGAGTCGCCGTGGCAGTTGGCGCAGTTGGCGCCGTACAGCGTCTGCCCTTGCGCGACCTGGTCGGCGAACGACGCCGGCGGCGCCACCCCCGCGCCCGACGCCGTCGGTGGCGGCGGGTTGGAGGCGCAGGCTCCTAGAACCGAGAAGGCCGCCGCCGAAAGAACGCCCAGAAAGAGGTTGCCGGTGGTCCGTCCGAATCCGTTGACTGATCGTCGCTCACGCATAGGGGTCTCCTTTGCGCACGCTCGTGCGCGCAGGCAAGGAGGGGCCGCGCGGAAAAACGTGACAGCGAAGGCGCGGATTTTTTGCCGCGCTCAGGTCCGGCGGCGGCAGAGCGCCACCGCGGCGGCGAGCGCGACGAGCGCCGCCAGGGTCACCAGGGCGAGATCGAGCGCCGCCGAGCCGCCGGCGGGGACCAGGCCGGCCGGCAGCGCCGCGCCGTGGAAGCCGCGCCGGATCGCCGACACCGTGTAGGTCATCGGGTCGGCGGTCATCAGCGCCGAGACCCAGCGGCTGCCGCCCGCCGGGGGGAACATCGCGCCGGAGAGCATCCAGAGCGGGATCAGCGCGACGCTCATGACCGCGTGGTACCCCTGGGTGGAGTCGATCCACCAGGCCATGGCGAAGCCGAGCGCGGTGAAGCCGAGCGCCGAGAGCGGCACGGCCAGCGCCAGCAGGATCGCCGCCTGCACCGTCGCGATCGCCACGCCCCCCAGCGTCTTGCCCAGCACCAGCGCGGCCCGCGAGACCGGCGCGGCCAGCACCGCCTGCAGGAAGCCGTGGTGGCGATCCTCGATCACCGAGATGGTCGAGAAGATGGCGGTGAAGAGCAGGGTGAGGACCACGACGCCCGGATAGAAGTAGCGGAGGTAGTCGACGCCGCTGCCGCCCGCAGCCCGGAAGCTGCCGCCCAGGCCGGCGCCCAGGACCGCCCACAGGATGAGCGGCTGCGCGGCGGAGCCGACGATGCGGCTCGGCTGGCGGAAGAAGCGGCGGAGATCGCGCCCGGCCAGCGCGGCGACGGCGCCGATCACGACCCCAGCCCCCGGCCGGTCAGCTTGGCGAACACGTCGGCCAGCGTGGGGCGCGCGGTGGCCAGGCTGGCCAGGCGCCCGGGGGCGAACAGCTCGGCGATGCGCGGGACCACCTCGTGGCCGCGCGGCGCCTCGAGCACCACCTCGCCGTCGACGAGCCGGCCGGCGAGCCCCAGGCGGGCGGCGATGGCCTCGCGGAGCTCCTCGGGGCGCTCGCCGCGGACCCGGATGACGTCGCCGGCCACCCGGGCGCGCAGCTCGTCGGGGGTGCCGAGCGCGGTCAGCTTGCCGGCGTCGAGGATGGCGATCCGATGGCAGCGCTCGGCCTCCTCCGGCTGGTGGGTGGTGACGATGACCGAGAGGCCGCGCGCGGCCACCAGCGCGGCGAGCTGGTCCCAGATCCGCCGCAGCGCCTCGGGGTCGACGCCGCGCCCCGGCTCGTCGAGCAACAGCAGCGACGGCTCGTGCAAGAGGACCCGCGCGATCTCGATCCGGCGCCGCATGCCGCCCGAGTAGGTCGAGGCCGGCTCGTCGGCGCGGTCGCCGAGCGCCATCAGCTCGAGCGCGGCCGCGATCCGCTGCGCGGCCAGCGCGCGCGGCAGGCCGTAGAGCGCGGCGCCCAGCCGGAGGTTCTCGCGGCCGGTCAGCTTGAGGTCGAGGCTCGCCTCCTGGAAGACCACCCCGAGGCGCGCGCGGTAGCGGGCGTCGCCCCCCTCGGCCGGCCGGCCGTCGACGGCCAACGTCCCGGCGTCGGGCGGGATGAGGCCGGACAGCACCCGGAAGGCGGTGGTCTTGCCGGCGCCGTTGGGCCCGAGCAGTCCGAAGATCTCTCCCGGGGCCACCTCGAAGCTGAGGCCGTCGAGCGCCACCCGGTCCTTGAACCGCCGGGTGAGGTCCTCCGCCCGCAGGCGCGGCGGCGTGGTCGCGGCCGGCGCCAGCGCGGCGGCGGCCGCGGGCCTGCGAAGGTCCTGTCGACGACGTTGGCCACGACCAGCAGCGTC
>DASZVW010000787.1:0-2888 GCA_035546895.1 Polyangia bacterium | reverse complement strand
CAGACGCAGGCGCCGCGGTGGTGGACGCTGCCCTTCGTCGCGCCGTCTATGTTCGGCGTCGCGGGGGCGGCCCGCCTGCTGGATCGCGTCGCGCCCGATCCGGACGAGGCGCTGGGGTTCGTCGTGCTCGCGCGCCGCGCGCGATAGAGCCTCTTGTTTCGAGAGATCGGACTCGCGGGCCTCGTTCAGGTGCTGCTGTAGCAGCCAATCAAAGCCAGACCTAATACTACTGTGTCACAAGAGGAAGTCGGCCACACGCTGGGCAACACGGGAGCATTCGTGCGAGGACCCTGGCGATAAGCGCGCGCATGGTGGCGATCGACGCCGGGTTGTGGCGCTCAGGCCTGACTGGGACTTCCCCATGGGCGGAAACCTGCGGGTAAGGGAGCCGGTCTGAGGAAGGCCAGAGGCTTTGGGGGGGAAAGCCGAGCACGCTCGGCGACAAGGAACGCGTAGGCGGCGATGCATAAGGCGCCGTGGTGGTGGAATCCGAGCCAGCCGCGTCCCTCGTAGTGATCGAGGCCGAGCTCACCCTTGAGCTCTTCGTAGTCACGTTCGATGCGCCAACGCATTTGCGCAAGGTTCACGAGCTTCGCGATGCGAGTTCCCGCGGGCAGATTGGAGAGCCAGTACTTGGTCGGGGCTGACTCGTTCGTCGGCCACTCGATCAGCAGCCACTCGAGCGGCCGCTCTTCACGTCGCCCTGGCTCGCGCTTCGCCGTTCGAACTCGGAGCAAGGCGAAGCGCGACTGCATCTCGCCCTTCGTTCCGTGACGCCACCAGACCTGACGCCACGACGCCTTCGGCAGGGAGAGCGCCAACTCGTCGACGGCGATGTGCTCTCGCGAGCCCTTCATGCCGGCGACCTGAACCGTCGCTTCCGCGCGGATCGCAGCCACGTACTCCATTCCGCGTTCAGCGAGAGCGTCTCGAAGCTCGGTCGCCCGGCCATAACCGGCATCCATGACGACGGGCGCCTTCGCCACGCCTTCGGCGAGCAAGCGATCGATCTCGGCGAGCGCGATCTGTGTCTTCGTTTCGAAGACGATCTCCTTGGGCACGCCAGCGACGAGACGTCGGCCGCGATCGGAAGCCCACTCCTCGGGTAGGTACAGACGATATGCAGCCGGGACTGCCATCAACTCGTTCGCGAGCGAGATTGTTACGGCGACCTGGCAATTCTCCTGCTTGCCGAGGACTCCACAGTACTGGCGTCCTACACCGACCGAATGGGTGCCCTTCTTCGGATAGGCAGTGTCGTCGAGGATCCAGGCCTCGACGCCACCGTGGTACTCGAACTCTTCGAGCGCGTAGTCGCGCGCAACGCGGATGATTTCTTGCGCGCTCCATGGAGCCGTGGCTACAAAGTGATGCATCGACTGATGACGCGAGCGCACGTTTCGAGGATCGATCCGGGCCGCCATCGGCTCGACGCTCTTCCGGTCTCCGGGCAAGAGCAGTCCTTCGAGGTACACGCGCAGCGGCTCGTGTCGGTCAGCGTGTCCCACGGCGGCCGTCAGCCGCTCGAGGTACGCCATGAAGTTCTGCTCCGAGATCTCCAACCTGTTCGCCATGAGACCATCTCACGGCAGTCCTGCGCCAGGTCAATTTTCTAACACAGTAGTATTAGTTGACCTAAACTAACTAACCCAGCGTTTTTTCAGTAGCGGGGGCGTGATTTGGACACGCGACCTTCGGGTTATGAGCCTTAAGAGCCGGCTGATTATACCCGAACCGCTAGTCTCCCGGGCAGCCCCCTTAGGGCCGCCTGTGTTCGCCATCGTATTCACCCTCTGCTGGACCGCACCGCTTGGTAACCGAGCTTCAGTTGTCGAGGCTGTTGCGCAGGTCGGCGGAGCGGGCCAACGGAAGGTGAAACGGAGACGACCAGCACGACCTCGACGGTTCAGACCATATAGGTGGCCGTTTTAGAGCGTCAAGTGTTTTGAGACGCCATGCTGGCCGATCTCACGAGTAGCGATGTCCGCCACAGAGCTGGCGGGAGCACGATGCGGCGCTTTTCTCTGCTGCTCCAAAGCCGCGAGCTCACGGGCGCGCGCCGCCTCTATGCGGTCGCGGACGACTATCGCATCGCCGCGCGAGTGAATGTCGTATCGCTCGAACGCCGCCTCCGTAAGATGCCCGCTCGCCTGGCGGATGTTGCTGGTGCTCTCTCCGCGCCGACGCGCCAAGGTGATGAAGCTGCGGCGGAGGTCGTGCAGCCACGTCGGACCACTCGGCCCCGTGACGCCCACGCGGTCATCGAGCTCGCGAAAGCGTTGGCTCAGGTAGTCCTTGTGCAAGTGATGGCCGAAGTGCTTCCCGGGCGAGCCGTCCTTGAGCTGGATCGTGTTCGCGAAGGCCCAAGGGCAGCGGCGGCGCAAGATCGCCGGCCAGCTAGCTCGATAGGCGTCGAGGGCAGCGAGCGCCTCGACCGAGATCCAGGTCTGCCGACCGCGCCGCTTCCCGCGCTTCCCCTTCGCGATGCCCGGGGGGATGTCGACGATCCGCAGCGGCCGCCCCTCGGCGTCGGGCGTGCGATCTATCCACGACATCTCCATGCGGGCGATCTCGTTGCGACGCATCCCCGAGCTGTGGGCGATGAGCACGAGGGCACGCTCGAAGAGGTCGGCGCCCTTGAGGTACTCGGCGATCGTCAGCGCGGCGTGCGGGTTGTCCTCGACGACGTTGCGGCGGATGTTCTCGACGGGCAGGTAGACGTCGGAGCGCTCCATGCCCACGAAGGGGTCCAGCGGGATCAACTTGATGCGCCGGCGCGCCGCCCGCTTCGCGGCGCGCCGAAGGAGCTCGATCTCGTTGTTGACCGTCTTGACGGTCGGCGCGGCGCCGCGCTTCGTGATGTCCTTCGACCGCTCCTTGCGGTAGTG
>DASZVW010000786.1:0-1895 GCA_035546895.1 Polyangia bacterium | reverse complement strand
GGGGGGGCGCTTCGGTCACCCTCCACCTCCCCCTCGCCGGCCAGGCGAGCTGACGCCGGCGCCACCCATGCAGCCCGCGCGCTTCACCCCCGAGAGAGTCCTGGTCGTCGACGACGACGAGGACATCCGCGACAGCCTGGTCGACTTCCTCGAGGACCACGGCCACCGGGCGATGGGAGCGGCCAACGGGCACGAGGCGCTCACGCTGCTCGCCTCCTCGGCGCGGCCCTGCCTCATCATCCTCGACCTCATGATGCCGGTGATGGACGGCCCCGCCTTCCGCGGCCAGCAGCTCCAGCACCCCGCGCTGGCCGACATCCCGGTGGTCGTCGTCTCGGCTTACAAGGACGTCGAGGATCGGGCGCGCTCGCTCGGCGCGGTTCGCTGGCTGTCGAAGCCGCTCGACCTGCCGGCGCTCCTGCAGATCGTCGAAGAGAACTGCGGCGTCGCCAGCTAGTCCCGGCGGCAGCCCGGCGCGCGGCGCAACCGAAGCGGGCGAACGACGAAACCCTCCTGGCCGTGAACCGGTCGCAGTCGATTCTAAAGGTCGTCCACAGGACGCTCTTGGCCCGGCGTCGTAACTGGTCATATATTATGACCATGAAGGCGATCGCCGCCGCCAAGTTCAAGGCGCAGTGCCTGGCCCTGCTCAACCACCTCGACCCGGAGGGGCTGCTGGTCACCAAGCACGGCAAACCGGTCGCGCGCGTGCTGCCGGTGTCCCGCGCCTCCGCCGACCTCATCGGCGCCCTGCGCGGCCGCGTCCGGGTGACCGGCGACCTCATCTCCACCGGCGCGCGCTGGGACGCCGGTGATTAACCTCGACACGCACCTCCTGGTGTTCGCGCTGGCCGGGACGGTCACGGAGAAGGAGCGGCGGATCCTGGCCGGCAATCCCTGGAGCGTCTCGGCGATCGTCTGGTGGGAGCTGGCCAAGCTCGCGCAGCTCGGGCGCATCGACCTCGACCTGGAGGACGGCGCCGTGGCACGGCTGCTGTCGTCACTGCACGTCTGGCCGCTCAGCCTGGCGGTGGGGATGGAGAGCACGCGGCTCGACTTCCGCGGCGATCCCGCCGACGAGCTGATCGCCGCCACCAGCGTCGTGCACAAGGTCCCGCTCCTGACCCGCGACCGCCGGATCCGCGCCTCCCGGATCGTGCCGTTCGCCTGATGCGGCGGCGCCCTCCTGGACCCGCCTAGCCGACCAGGGCGGGGAGGACCTCGTCGATCGGCGTGGTGGCCTGGATGGTGCGGTCCCCCCGGGGGACGATCAGGCCGGCGCTGAAGCCGGCGTACATCTCGGCGAACGCCTCGGCGACGTCGCCGGGGAGGCCGGCCTGCTTGAGCGCCGCGGCGTGCCCGGCGGGCGGGATATCGACGACGTTCAGCGTCTTGCCGAGCAGCTTGCCGATCTTCTCGGCGAGCTGCCGCGACGAGTACGCCGGGCCCACCAGATCGACGACCTCGCTCCGCGCCGGCGGGGACTTCAGCAGCTTGGCCGCCGTGCGGCCGATGTCGCGGGTGGCCACCTGCGGCGCCGGCGCGTCGGCCGAGGGGGCGAAGCTGGGGACGATCCCGGCCTGCTGGGCCGCGGCGACGGCGCCGGCGACGTTCTCCTGGAACGGCCCCGCGCGCAGCGCCACCAGCTTGGTCCCGGCCTCGCGCAGCTTCCCCTCGGCGTAGTGCAGCCCCTTGATGGGGCCGTTCTTGTCGGCGCGGTCGGCGCCCACCGACGACAGCAGCACCACCAGCGGCACGCCCCCCTTCTTCACCCCGGCCGCCAGCGCGTCGGCGGTCTTGCGTTGCGCGGCGTAGAGGTCGCCGCTCGCGTAGTGCGGCGGGATCAGCGCGAAGAGGCCGTCCGCCCCCTTCACGGTGGCCGCCAGGAAGTCCGC
>DASZVW010000785.1:0-6039 GCA_035546895.1 Polyangia bacterium | reverse complement strand
AGATCGTCGAGCGTGGCGGGGCGCCCGCGCGCGGCCCCGACCTCGCTCACCACAATCCGGGTGTTGACCTGGTAGAGCGCCGGGAACCTGGATCCCGCGCTGTCCGTCGCCGTTTCCGCCATGGCGGCCCGCGCGCAACCTAACCACTACTTGCTGGCGGCGTGCGCGGGCGGGATGGCGAGCCAGGCGCCGAAGGCGTCGACCAGCGTCTCGGGCGGCAAGCGGTCGAACGACTTCACCAGCCAGTCCATCGCCTCGGCGCGGCGCTGCGCGTGCAGCAAAGCCTTGAACCCTTCCAGGCCCAGCGCCGGATCGCTCATGAGCGGGACCAGCTCGTTGACGTCGGCGTTGGCGTACACGATCCGCCGCGCCTCCGGCGAGGCGTAAGGATCTTTCTTCACCGCGGCCGCGACCGGCTGGTAGAGCGCGCGCCCGGCCGCGTCGGTGCGCTCGGCCAGCGCGGCCAGCACCGGCGTCCGCAGCTCGCGATCGCCGCGCTTCTCCATCTTGGCCAGCAGATCGAGCGAAGCGGCCGAGGTCTCCTTCCCGAGCTCCGGCGCCATCGCCGCCAGCGGCTGCGGCTCGCGCGCCTTCATGAGCGGCATCACGTAGTCGTTGGCCAAGTCGCCGCAGGCGCGGATGAGCCCCGCCGCCACGGCCGAGCGCACCTCGACCGACGGATCCTTGACCAGCGGCTGCAGCCGGTAGAGGGTCGGCCGCCCGCCGCCCGGCCGCGCGAACACCTCGGCGCCGGCGGCCCGCATGTGGGCGTCGCTGTCGCCGAGCGCGTTCAGCGCCGGCCGCCGCACCGTCCCGGGGCTGACCACCGCCAGCGTCTTCAGGACCTCGGCCCGCACCGTCGCCGGCAGCGCGTCCGCCTTCAGCAGCCCGTCGAGCGCCGCCACGCAGGGGGAGCTGGCCGGCAGCTCCTGGTGCCCGAGCTGGAGCACCCGGGCGGCGGCGAGGATCCCCTGCGGATCGGCGGGGGTGAGGCGGGGGCGCACCTCCGCGCAGAGGTCGACCTTCAGCGCCGCCAGCGCGGGCGCCGCGATGGCCACCGTGTCGGGGCGCTTGAGCCCCGGGCGCAGCCGCGCCGCCTGGCGCGCGTCGCCGGTCTCGGCCAGCGCCGCCGCGGCCCGCACGTCGAGCGCCGGGTCCTCCTGCCGCCGCGCCAGCCAGGCGCGGGCGAAGGTGGTCATGGCGTTGAGGTCGCCGTTGCGCGTGTAGCGGGCCACCCGCAGCAGCGCTTCCTTGATCCGCCCCTGGAAGAACAGCCGGGGGAGCGCCTCGGCGAGCGGCGCCTCCACCCGGCGGACCTCGCCCTCGGAGCAGAGCCGGTAGTCGCGCGCCAGGACCCAGCGGAAGTGGGCGACGCCGTCGTCGCCGTAGACGTCGATCGGCGGGACCGGGAAGGGGACGTCACCCTTGATGGCGCCGATCGCGGCCTGGTCGAAGGCGGGAACGCCGGAGCTCTTGGTGACGGTCACCTCCGCCGGGCTGCCGTCCCAGCGGACGATGAACAGGATCTCCGTCTCCAGCGACGGGTTGTTGAGCGGATCGCCTGGCGGGCGCTTATCGGCGACCTCTTCTATGAACATGTTCGCCCACCGGAAGTGGATCGTCCGGTGCAGCGCGCGCAGGTAGTCCCCCTCCACCCCGGGGGTGGTGATGGGCGGCTCCGGCCGCCGGGGGGTGGCGTCCGCCCGGGGAGGCGCCGCCCGAGGGGGCGCCGCGCGGGCCGTGGGGGCCGCGCCGCAGGTCGCCAGGAGGACCAGTGCCAACCGGCGAAATCGGCGCATATTGACGGGGCGATGAAGGGCCATCGAACGCAGACCGACAGAGGTTACTCCTTCTCGACGCGCGTCGTCCATGCCATCCACCGCGGCGCGGCCGGCGCCGCCATCGCGATCGCGGTCCTGGCGATCGGCGCCGTGGCCCTCGGCGGCGCCGTGGCCCTCGGCAAGGAACCGCCGGCCGCCTCGCCGTTCTTCGACTACCGGCTGGAGCGGCCCGGCGCCTCGCACAAGATCACGCCCGCGGACCTGCCGCCGCCCAACGGCGCCGAGTCGGTCGACAACGGGCCTTTCCTGGTGCCGCGCCCGCGGCGGGCCTGGCCGCAGGCGCCCGACGGCTTCCGGGTCGACCTCTACGCCGACGGCTTCGACAACCCGCGGCTCATCCGGACGGCCCCCAACGGCGATCTGTTCGTCGCCGAGAGCGCGCGCGGCGAGCTCCGGGTGGTGCGCGGCCTGGGCAAGGACGGGCGGGCGCTCGAGAACCACGTCTTCGCCACCGGGCTGCGGCAGCCGTTCGGGATCGCGTTCTACCCGGCGGGGAGCGACCCGCGCTGGGTCTACGTGGGGAACACCGACTCGGTGGTCCGGTTCCCGTACCGGAGCGGCGATCTGCGCGCGCGCGGCGAAGCCGAGCCGGTCAACGACGACATCCCGGGCGGCGGGCGGCTGCGGGGCGGCGGGCACTGGACGCGCGATCTGGCGTTCTCGCCCGACGGCAAGACGCTGTTCGTCTCGGTCGGCTCGCGCTCGAACAACGACGACACCGACGACAACCCGGCCGAATATCACCGCGCCGACATCCTGGCGCTCGACCAGGCCGAGCCGCGGCACGAGCGGGTGTTCGCCTGGGGGATCCGCAACGCGGTGGGGATCGCGGTCCACCCGACCAGCGGCGAGCTGTGGGCCTCGGTCAACGAGCGGGACCGCCTCGGCGATAACCTGGTCCCCGACTACATCACCCACGTCGAGCCGGGCGGCTTCTACGGCTGGCCCTGGTACTACATCGGCAACAACCACGACCCGCGCCACGCCGGCAAGCACCCCGAGCTCGGCGCCAAGGTGGTGGTCCCCGACGTCCTCCTGCAGCCGCACGACGCCTCGCTCGAGATGACGTTCTACGACGGCGCGCAGTTCCCGCCCGAGTACCGGGGCGACATCTTCGCCGCCCAGCACGGCTCCTGGAACCGCAAGGTCCGCTGCGGGTACGAGGTGGTGCGGGTGCCGATGCACGGCCGCCCGCGCGCGACCGGCGAGTACGAGGACTTCCTGACCGGCTTCGTCAGCCCGGCCGGCGACGTCTGGGGGCGCCCGGTCGGCGTGGCGGTGGGCAAGGACGGCGCGCTGCTGGTCAGCGACGACGGCTCGAAGGCGATCTGGCGCGTCAGCTACCTCGGCGCCGGCAAGAAGTGAGTCGGCTCAGTTGCCGGTGGGCGCGGTGATCTTGCCGGTCCCGGCGCAGCTCTGCACCAGGACCCGGACGCTGCCGGCGGAGTCGGGCACGTAGGCGTACGGGAGCGTGAGCGGGTCGTCCGGCGTGGTGAGGTTGTTCTTGCCGCTGCCCGGGAACATGTTCCCGGACGGCAGGTCGACGTTCCCCGCGGACATGGCGCCGTCCAGGAGCGTCGTCACCGGGCCGAAGCCGGCGCCCGGCATGGGCGCGACGTCGTTGAAGTAGCTCCCCTCGATCCGGACGTCCGCGCCGTCCGTGGAGGCGATCGCGTAGTTCGCCACGCCGTCGAAGAAGGTGTTGAGGACGTGGACGGTGCCGAAGCGGATCCGCGGCCCGGTGGTCACGTTGGAGTACCAGTCGTGGTCGAAGGTGACGTGGCTCTTGCCGGTGTCCTCGGCCGCCGCGGCGGTGCTGTCGGAGCGCCCGAGCAGGCCCGTGTTCGCGTGGTCGTGGTAGTGGGTCCAGGAGACGGTGACGAAGTCGCTGCCGTCGGAGATGTCGATCAACCCGTCGAACGACGCGCCGGCGTCGGCGGCGGGACCGTTCGAGGAGAGGTCGCAGTGATCGATCCAGATCTGGTGCGAGGTCTCGACGTGGATGGCGTCGACGTTGTCGCCCGCGTCGTCGCCGTTCGGCATGGAGATGACCAGGTTCCGGATCACCACGTTGGAGACGCCGGTCAGGGTCAGACCGCCGCCCACGAAGCCGGATCCGGAGCCGCTGATGGACGGGTTGGAGAGGACGTTGGCCCCGATGACCGTCTTGTTCGACGACACGCGGATCTTCTGGAGGTCGCCGCTCCCGCCGTCCGGCGGCGGCGGGATGGCGATGATCCCCTTGACCACGATCGTCAGCGGCCCGGGCATCTTGTCGCTGGCGTACATCGAGAACTGCGCCAGGGCGTCGCTGTCGGCCGCATCGACGACGACCGGCGGACCGGCACCGGACACGTCGCCGCCGGTGGTGCCGCCGTCGAGCTGGAGCGTCGGCATGCCGGTGGTCCCGCCGTCCCACTCGCCGCCGACGTCGCTCATGGTGGCGAAGCCGACGAGCCCCGACGGGCAGTCGCCGATCGGCACCGACGCGTCGGGGACGACGGCGGCGTCGGGGCGCGTGGTGAGCGGACCCAGGAACGGGTGCAGGTTCCCGGTGCAGGCGGCCCCGGCCAGCGCCAGCAACGTGGCGGGTCCGGAGATGGAGGGGCGTGACCGCCGCACGTCTCCATACTACCGAAGTCCGGGCCCGGCGCGGGGGACCCCGAGGTGAACCGCGGGGGGGCGCCGCGGACACTGAAGGTCCGGTAGGAAGGGCATGTCGCTACAACCTGGAACCGGACGGCCGACGCGGATCTCCCGCGAGCCCGTTGGAGTGCGAATGACGCAGCGTGCGTTACGCCGACCGGTCGATCCGGCGGGGACAAGACTCGGGGCCCCGGGTAAAATACTGAGCGTGCCGTCCCCCACCGGCCTGCGCGCCGACGGCCGCGAGCACCCGCCCGCACCCGCCGCGCCCGAGACGCCGAAGCCCGCGCTTCCGGTGGCCGCCGGTCCCTACGCCGACGACGCCGAGCTGGTCGCCGCGCTGCGCCGGGGCGAGCCGCGCGCGCAGAGCATCCTGGTCGAGCGCTACGAGCCGCTGGTCGAGCGGCTGGTGGCCGGGGCGCTGGGGATCGACGCCGAGATCCCCGATGTGGTGCAGGACGTCTTCGTCGCCGTGCTCGAGGGGGTCCACAACCTCAAGGACGCCTCCGCGCTGCGGAGCTGGATCGCCACCCTGACGGTCTTCACGGCGCGGGGCCGCATCCGCCGCCGCCGCCGCTGGCGCTGGATCCGGTTCGTGGCGCCCGAGGAGGTCCCCGAGGTGCCGGTGGCCGCGCCGCAGGGCGAGACGCACGAGGCGGTGCGGGCGACCTACGCCATCCTCGCCGGCTTTCCGGCCGACGAGCGGCTCGCGTTCTCGCTCCGGTTCGTCTCGGAGATGCAGCTGACCGAGGTGGCCGAGGCCTGCCGCGTGTCGCTGGCGACGGTCAAGCGGCGGCTGGCCCGTGCCGAGAAGCGTTTCGTGGAGGCGGCGCGCTCGCATCCGGCGCTGTTCGAACGTATGAACCGGGGAGGACGTTGGGGCGAGTCATGAATCGGGAGCAGAATATGAACGGCGAGCTGGAATCGTTGATGCGCGACGTCGGTCGCATCGTCGAGGGGGAGGCGCGGCGCCAGAACATCGCGCCGCAGGTCCAGGCCCGCCTCGCCGCGCGCCACCTGCGGCCGTCCCGGTCGGCGACGGCCGTCCGCTGGACGTTCGCGCTCGGGGGGGTCGCCGCCTGCGCGGCGGCGGCCGTGCTGGTGCTGCGGCCGTTTCCGATCTCGTACACGGTCGCGGGCGGCGGGGCGGGCGCGGTCGGCGCGCCGCTGGTCGCCTCGGCGGCCTCGCCGCTCGACGTCCGCTTCTCCGACGGTTCGTCGGTGACCATCCCGCCGCGCGCCGCCGCGCACGTCGACGCGCTCGATCGCGACGGCGCCACGGTGGCGATCGAGGACGGCACGCTCGAGGTCTCGGTCATCCACCGCGCGCACACGCGCTGGCAGGTGCGGGCGGGCGACTACCGGATCCAGGTGACGGGGACGCGCTTCGCCGCCGGCTGGGATCGGTCGAGCCGCGCGCTCACCGTGACGATGCACGAGGGGTCGGTGCTGGTCACCGGGCCGGGGCTCAAGGAGCCGGTCCGGGTGGTGACCGGGCAGCGCCTGCGGGCGAGCGCCAGCGGCGCCGACCTGGGCCTGGCCAGCGACCCGG
>DASZVW010000784.1:0-4244 GCA_035546895.1 Polyangia bacterium | reverse complement strand
ACCATGACGGACCAGCGCAACCAGAACCGGCGGCCTCCGTCGGAGCGCG
The DNA here is from genome assembly GCA_035546895.1 of Polyangia bacterium. GTDB lineage: Bacteria > Myxococcota_A > Polyangia > Fen-1088 > Fen-1088 > JADGRB01. The sequence continues at coordinate 4,195 of DASZVW010000784.1, read as the reverse complement.
ATCGGAAGGCCGCCACCGGCGTCGCCGACGTCGAACGCCACGAGCGGCCGGCCGAGGACCAGAACGACCGGCAGCCCGGCGGGGGCCGGCACTCGGAGAGCGAGAAGCCGAATTCGCCGGACAGCCGCTGGGGTTCGGGCCAAGAGGAGGGCCAACAAGAGGAGAACGATCGCTGAGCGTCGCCCAGCGGCGCCGCGATGACTACATTTCAACGCGTAGGCATCTCTCGTACTAGGAGGTCGACATGTTTCTCGCACTCGCCATCGTTCTGGCCGTCGCATGGATCTTCGGCTTCGGGCTGTTCCACGTCGCCTCGGCCGCCATCCACATCCTGATCGCCCTGGCCGTCATCAGCCTGATCGTTCACCTCGTGCACGGGCGCACCGCGCGCACGACCTGACCGCCACGAGAAGGAGGCCCATGTCGGAGGATCTGTCCGCCCGAGCGGACGTCATGGTCAACGCCTCGGTGTCCCAGGTCTGGGACGCGCTGGTCAATCCGGACAAGATCCGGCGCTACATGTTCGGCGCCGAGGTGGTCTCGGACTGGCAAATCGGCAGCCCGATCGTCTGGAAGGGACAGTGGAAGGGGAAGCGGTTCGAAGACAAGGGGCGCATCCTGGAGATCCAACAAGGGAAGCGCCTCTGCTTCAGCCACTTCAGCCCGCTCTCGGGCGAGCCCGATCGCCCCGAGAGCTACCACGTCGTCACCATCCAGGTCGACGGCCGCGACGGCGCGGTCCACGTCGAGCTCTCCCAGGACCACAACCTCAGCGAGGAGGCCCGCGAGGAATCGCAACGCAACTGGGGCGTCATGCTGGGTGAGCTCAAGAAGACCGTCGAGGCTCAGGACTGACGTTACAGCGGGCGCTCGGCAATGACCTCGGAACGCCCCGGGCCTTCGCGGCGGATGTGGCGCAACAATCCGGGACCTCCGGTCAAGGAGCGTTCGAGAATCACGGTGTGAACGAGAGGCTGAAGGTCCGGCGGTGCCAGATCGACCTGCGTCCGCCGCCGGTCGGGCCCGAAGTGCTCGATGACCCGCGATCCGTCGCGACCCTGCCGGCATTCGTGAACCAGGCAGCGGGGCGCGCCTCCATCGAGCGGCGCCCAGAGCAATTGCGCCTCATCGAAGCCTCCCGCTCCGGCCGGCAGCAAGAATTCTAGTGTCAGCAGCGACATGTAAGACGCGGGGGCGTCGCCCCTGATCCCGGGGATCGCAGGCGAGTAACCCCGCCAGTCGCCCGCGGCCTTTGACCGGGCGATGAGCGCCAGCCGCGGCTCCGTCGCGACAGGGGGGGACGCCGCCGGCAGTTCCAACACGCGGCTGGGAGACGACACGTACCTTCCGTCGGCCGGCATGACACCGAGCTGTTCGAAGAGAATGCTGTCGTTCCTGTAACGATTGAACCGGACAATGTGCGAGCGCTGGCCGTCCTCCACGGAAACTATGATCAGATCGAGGTCGCCGTCGTCCCGACGCACAAACCGGTTTTCGCCACCGTTCCACAGCACATCGTCGACGCGCAGGCGAAGACGCTCCTCTTCGAAGATACAGAGGGAAGTCTCGGAAACTTCACGAGCAGGGATCGACAGGTAGTCGACGTCGTACAAACACTCTGGAACATCGTCCCACTCGTATGGCCGATCTTCATCGAGCGCCTCGAAGTACTCGTCGGGGCGAAGGTCCATCTCCTCGAAGGCCTCTTGCCCAATACGTTTGTAGCGAAGATAAATTTTCACCCAGGAGCTCCGCGACCATCCAACTTTCTGCCTTTGCCCGGCGTGATTTTACCGGACTCGACCATATCGGCCAGCTGACGTGGCGTCAGATCCGGAAGCTGGTCGCTGCCGACGCCACGAAGGTTCTCGCTTCCCTTACGGTCTCTACTCTGCCCCTTGCCTCTCAGCTGTTCTTCCAGCATGCCGCGCTTCCGTCACGAAGCGACGCGCTTTGGTAGCGGCGCCCGACGCTCGCAACGGTTCGGGCCCCGGGGGGTCACAGGTGGCGCTCGGTGATCACGTCCGAACGCCCCGGACCTTCGCGGCGGATGTGGCGCAATAGTCCGGGACCTCCGGTCAAGGAGCGTTCGAGAATCACGGTGTGAACGAGCGGCTGAAGATCCGGCGGTGCCAGATCGACCTGCGTCCGCTGTCGGTCGGGCCCGAAGTGCTCGATCACCCGCGATCCGTCGCGACCCTGCCGGCATTCGTAGACCAGGCAGCGGGGCGCGCCTCCATCGGGCGGCGCCCAGAGCAACTGCGCCTCATCGAAGCCTCCCGCACCGGCCGGCAGCAAGAATTCTAGTGTCAGCAGCGACATGTACGACGCGGGGTCGTCGCCCCTGATCCCCGCGATCGCAGGCGAGTAACCCCGCCAGTCGCCCGCGGCCTTTGACCGGGCGATGAGCGCCAGCCGCGGCTCCGTTCCAATGGGGAGGGGCGCCGCCGGCAACTCCAACACGCGGCTGGGAGACGACACCTCTCGGCCCTCTCGCGACATGACGCCGACCTGTTCGAACAGGATGCTGCCGCTGTCGTAAAGATTGAATCGGGCAATGTGCCAGCGTTCAGCGTCTTGCAACACGACGATGATTAGGTCGAGATCTCCCGCATTCTTACGTAAAAACCAATTCTCGCCGCCGTTCCACAGCACACTATCTACACGCAATCGAAGGAGGCCGTTTTCCAATATGCGAAGAGACCACTCCGAGACTTCATGCGCGGGAATCGGCAGGTGTTCGACGGCATGCAGTTTTTCAGGGACATCGTCCCACTCAAACGGTCGATCTTCGTCGAGCGCCTCGAAGTACTCGTCGGGGCGAAGGTCCATCGCCTCGAAGGCCTCTTGCCCAATACGTTTGTAGCGAAGATAAATTTTCATCGAGGAGCTCCGCGACCACCCAACTTTCTGCCTTCGCCAACGACGATCAGATCGAGAGCGTCGTCGTCGCTGCGGAGGAACACGTTCTTTCCACTGTTCCACAGCACCTCATCAATTTGCAGCAGAGGACGTTCGGCTTCTGAGATACGAAGCAGAGTTTCCGAGACCTCACGCGCCGGAATCGGCAGATATCCCACCGCATGCAAGTATTCGGGAACATCGTCCCACTCAAAAGGCCGATCCTCATCGAGCGGCTCGAAGTACTCCCCAGGCCGAAAACGGATCTCTTCGAAGTCTTTCTGGCCGATACGCTTGCAGCAAAGCGAGATCCTCATTTGGTTGGCCCTGCCTCGCCTCCAGGCGAGAGCAACGACACTCGCAAGCGGCGCTCTACGATCACGTTTTGGTTTCCCGTACACCGCTTTACATTTTCATCGCTTATCAGAGTTCTGTATCTCAGTCCGCAGGTCTCTGACGAATGGCGTAAGAGAGAAAGCACTAGCAAGCGTTTCGCCCGGAAGCGCCCAGTGCTCGATAAGGTCGGCGTGGAGAGCATGATCCCGACGAAGAAGCATCCGAAGCGGTTTCCACGCTTTGGCGAATGCGTCTCCTCCCCCCGCCGCCAAGTCGTTCACGATATCTAGCAGCAGCTGCATAAGAAGACTTTTCTCGATCTTCCCGTAAGAAACGTCTTCGTACGCCTCCAGGTATTTCTCGAAGTAGGTATTCGTGCGGTACGCCTCCGGCAGTTCATACACCCAATCCTGTGAGTAGGGGCCCGGCGCCGGCAGGCCCAGGTCGCTACTGAGCCGTCTCTGGGCAGCGTCGAAAGGTGTCGTCGCATTCATTGGAGCACGCTAGTGAGGGTGCGTTGAACTGAATGGGAACGCAGTTCGTATTGTTCCGTCGGGCTTGACGATTACTGTCGCCAGGTCCGTCCTAAGCTCTGTTCCGTCGGAAAGGAAGCTTCTACCGAGCCCAGGTGGAACCGGGATTTGGTGTGCTCCTGGACCGCTTCTCTTGGCTTGCTCTGCTAAAAACTGCGCAGCTTTGGCATCGTCCGTCCACTGCCCTATTTGATGTTTGAGTGTCCGTGCTCTATCCACGAGCTTGGTCTCGCTCAAGCTACTGGCGTGATCCAGGAACGTGTGACCATAGGTGGGTCTACTTGTTGGATCTCCCCACGCCGGTTTCGTCGCCTTATTGGCTGCGCGACCCTCCGTTTCGAACGGTGTCTGTGCCGTGTCAGGAATCTGGCCCGGGGCCGCGGGCTCGACGTCGGGCAGGACCGCGTCCGGGTGCGCGTGCTCGA
>DASZVW010000783.1:0-2996 GCA_035546895.1 Polyangia bacterium | reverse complement strand
GGCAAGCTGGCCGAGAAGGGGTGCGACGCCATCGTGGCCAACGACGTGAGCGCGCCCGGCATCGGCTTCGACGCCGAGGACAACGCCGTCACCGTGCTGTTCGCCGACGGCGCCCGGGCCGAGATCCCCCGGGCCTCGAAGCGCGCGGTCGCCGAGAGCCTGTGGGGGCTGTTCGCGCCGCGCCTGCCGCCGGCGGCGGGCGGAGGGAAGGGGATGCGTGGCTGACGCGCGGCTCAAGAGCTACGCCCAGCAGGCGGTGCGCCACCTGGCCGCGGCGGGGAGCGTGATGGTGGCGCGCCAGACGACGGCCGGCGTCCACACCGGGCACGTCCCCCCCTGGCCGGGGGCGGCGGAGCCCGACTTCCACGCCACGCTGGCGGCGGTCTGGATCTGGGCGCGCCACCAGCGGCTCTCGGGCGTCGAGAAGTTCACCGCCGCGCGGCGCGACGCCTGGGGCTTCCTGGTCGAGGCGGCGCCGCGCTTCGTCCCCGACGCCATCGACAGCGCCGCCGACGACGAGGCGGCCTACGACTGCGCGATGGTGCTGTGGGCGGCGACGGCCGAGCAGGCGCTCGGCAAGGTCGACCCGCGCCGGCAGGCGATCGCCGACCGGGCGGCCCGGGTCCTCTCGATGCACCTCGGCGCGCTGGAGGACCTCTCGGGGCGCGAGTTCCGCGACCCCGGGTTCCTGGCCCTGGCGCTCATCGAGTACGCGCGGGCGCTCGACGACCGCGGCCTGCTGGCCAGCGGGCGGAAGTTCGTCGAGCGGGCGTTCGGGATGAAGGCGCCGCCGCCGTTCGCCGAGGAGCCGGCGCCGCCGGGGGGGCTGTTCGACTTCTCCTCGACGACGGCGACGCGGATCCTGGCGGTGGTCGCGGCCGAAGGGAACACGCCGTTCGTCGGCGCCTGGCTGCGCGAGCGGATCGCGGCGGGCGTCCCGCGCGACTTCCTGCCGCGGCGGCTCGACGAGAACTGCTGGAACGCCTGCGTCGCCTGGGCGCTGGGGCGGGCCTACGTGATCGCCACCGATCCGGTCTTCCTCGAGGCCTACACCACCATCGTCGACGAGATCGAGCGGCGCGACGCCGACCACGACGGCGCGCTCGGGCGCGACAAGACGGTGCGCGCCGCCGAGGTGCTGCCGACGTTTTATTACGCGCTGGCGGTCGACGCGCTGGTGACCGCCGAGAGCGCCGGCCAGGCGCGCGCCGAGGCCGGGGGCGCGCGTGGCCGCTGAGGAGCCGGGCGAGCGCGACGAGCTGCGCGCGCTGGTGGCGCAGCTCCGGACCAACCTGGCCGCGCGCGGCCGCTCGGGCCTCCTGGGGATACCGATGAAGCAGAGCTCCGTGAAGAAGACGACCACCGCGGTCCGACAGACGCCGGCGCCGGCCGCGCCGGCGACCACCGCACCCGTTGTGCCCGCGCCCGCGCCCGATGATGACGGCGACACGGGCGCGCCGCGCGGGCACGTCGGGCTGCAGCTGGTCCGCGAGGAGCTGGGCGACTGCAAGCGCTGCAAGCTGGCGCCGAGCCGCCACAACCTGGTGTTCGGCGTCGGCAACCCCGACGCCAACCTGGTGTTCGTGGGCGAGGCGCCCGGGGCCGACGAGGACGCGCAGGGGGAGCCGTTCGTCGGCAAGGCCGGGCAGCTCCTCACCAAGATGATCGAGGCGATGGGCTACAGCCGCGCCGACGTCTACATCTGCAACGTCCTCAAGTGCCGCCCGCCCGGCAACCGCAACCCGGAGCCCGACGAGGTGGCCGCCTGCGAGCCGTTCTTGAAGAAGCAGCTCGGCGCCATCCGGCCGCGGATGATCGTGGCGCTGGGGAAGTTCGCGGTGCAGTGCCTGCTGCGCGACGACTCGCCGATCAGCCGGCTGCGCGGCAACCTCCGCACCTACGAGGGGATCCCGCTGATGCCCACCTTCCACCCGGCCTACCTCCTGCGCGATCCCAGCAAGAAGAAGCTCGCCTGGGACGACCTCAAGGCGGTGAACGCCGCGCTGGCCCGGGTGGGGATCTCGCCGCCCAACCCGCCTGCCGGCTGACCCCGAGCCGCGCGCCCGCTGCGCGGCGCCGCCTCCAGAATTCCGGGATATTGCTGTACGATGCCTGCCGCATGCCCCCCCGAGCGGTTCGAGGTGTCGCGCTCTTCGGCTTCCTGGCGGCGGTGGTGGGGACGGGGTGCGGCGGATCCGCCGAGGAGCTCTACGAGCGCGGCCAGGCGTCGTTCAAGCATGACAAGCTGGAGGCGGCGGTCAGCGACCTGGAGTCGTTCGTCGGCAAGAGCTGCGGCCCGGTCGGCGCCCACCAGCACTGCCGCCAGGCCTACCTGACGCTCGGTCACGCCCACGAGAAGCGCGCGGACGCCGCCCGGGCCTGGGCCGCCTACGACCAGGCGCTCACCTTCGGGCCCCACGCCGGCGACGAGGCGGTGCAGACCGACCGCGACCGGATGCGCGAGACGCTGACCGCCGCGCACCAGAAGGAGACGGCGCAGGCGCCGGTCATCATCCGCTACCGCGACGAGGTGACCGAGGAGTACAGCCCGCGATCGGTAATCGTCTCGCTCGACTTCGAGCCGGTGGCCAGCAAGGACAAGGACGTCGCCGAGCTGCACAGCCCCGAGTACCACCGGCTCTGGAGCGGCTCCGTGACCGCCGGTGGGCATGTGCTGGTGGTGGAGATGGCGCACGACTGCGCCCCCGGCGGCGGGGGCGGCGCCCGCTGCGCCCGCTCGCGCGTGCACAGGGCCTGGGCGTTCACGGCGGTCGCGCACACGCCGTCGACGATCGAGATCCGGGCGTACGACGAGAGCGGGGAGGGGGACGACCCCGCGCGGCCGGCGCTGGAGTTCAAGACCCGTTAGGGCGGGGCCGAGCGCAGACGCCGGCCCCGACGCCCGCCGGGGCCGGGCCTGGCGCGGACGCCGGCCCGGCGCCGGAGCTCGCGAGTGGGCGTCCGGGGTGTCGGGCGTCGCCTGGCGAGGCCGGCTT
>DASZVW010000782.1:0-3600 GCA_035546895.1 Polyangia bacterium | reverse complement strand
CTGCTCGTCGGCTTGCTGGCGGCCTTGCTCCGCCGGCGCCGGCGGCGGCCCCCCCAAGAGGGCGCCGCTCGATTCGTCTGACAACGCCGTCGCTGCCGCCGCAATTGGAGCCGTGCACGGCGGCGGTGGTCCCGGCGCACTTCTCTGACAACTCGCCCGTGATCGAAGCAAATCTAGAGGGAACGCGGGTGCAATCGTGAACAAGGACTCGAGGAGCGTTCAGCGACGGCGGCGGCGGCGAACGATTCACGCCGACTCCGAGCTGTCACCGGACGTGAAAGCGCTGCTCGACCGCGAGCGAACCGTGGTTACCGTGCCGGCGGCGACGCGTGCGCGGGTGCTGGCGCGGGCAATGGCCTGTGTCGCGTCCGGGCCTCCGCTGCAGCGCCGCGAGGACGAGAGTCTTGCCGAGCGGCGGTCGATCTTGTCACTGTTTTTCAAAAAAGTCTGACGCCGTTGGGCGCCAGGCAGTCCCGGCCCCGGGCTCACCGCAGGTACGGCCCCGCGACCTCGTTTCTTCGACAACGGTCGCGCGGCTGCGACAAAGAGAAGCACGGCTCGTGACCTACCTGCGGCTCGTTCGGTCCTCTCCGTCAAATGCGTCGGGCGACGACGCGTGCCTCGTCGCCTTCCAGAAGGAGCTGAGCTACATCCACCGGACCTTCGTCCGCCTGCGCGTGCCTCCGTCGGAGGTGGAGGATCTGGTGCAGGAGCTGTTCTTGGTCCTCCGGCACGTGTGGGACCAGTACGACCCCGGGCGCCCCATCCGGCCGTACCTGTTCGGGATTGCTTTTCGCCTCGCGTCGGGGAACCAGCGAAAGCGCGGTCGAGAGACGAAGTCCGGGTTCTATGTGCTGCCGGATCCGGGCCCCAGCCCCGAGGACATTCTCGAATCCAGCCGGGCCCGCGCGTTGCTCCTGGAAGCGCTCGACCAGGTTCCGATGCCGAGGCGCGCAGTGCTCGTCATGCACGAGCTCGATCTCGTTCCGGTCGCGGAGGTGGCCTCGGCGTTGTCGATCCCGGTCTTCACCGTCTATTCGAGGTTGCGGAAAGGGCGCCGAGAGCTCGATCGGGCGCTTCGCCGCACGCTCAGAAGGCTGGAAAGCAGATGATTCGCTTTCCCGGAGAGCCGTCCGTCGAGTCGGAATCGCTCTTCGAACAGGAGCGACCGATCGGCGACCTTCCGCTCGGCGTGCGTGCGCGGATCATCGCCCGCGCCACGGCCGCGTTGCAGACCGGGGAGCATCGGTCGGCGCCGCCGCGTCCCGCGACCGCGGCATTGAAGGCGCGGTGGGCGCTCGTCGGTGGCCTGCTCTTCTTTGCCTCGGCCGCCGGGGGAGCTGCCGCCTACGGGCTGGCGATCCGGGCGCACAGGATCGACGAGGGCGGGGCGGCGGCGCCGGAGCACCAGCCGCTCGCGCTCGGACCGACGGCCGAGGCGCGCGCGACGACCGGCGGTGTAGACGAGCCGACACGACCGCGCCGGGAGAGGGCCCTGAGGACGGACGCCGATCGAGAAGAGCGGAGGATCCTCGAGCCCGCGCGGGTGGCGGTGGCTCGGGGGGATTTCGCGGCGGCCATGCCGCCGATCGCCGAGCATGCGCGCCGGTTCAAGCGAGGCCGGCTCGCCGAAGAACGAGAGGCGCTGCGGGTCGAGGCGCTCGCAGGCCTCGGCCGGCGCGACGAGGCGAACCGCGCGGCGGCCGCCTTCGTGACGCGCTTTCCACGCAGCCCGCTGCTCTCGACGATCGGCCGGCTCTCGAGCGCCACGCCGTAGGAAGCCGACGCGAAGAGTTCCGTGACAATTGTTTGGCCCGCCGGGCAAGCAGTCGAGCCGGGCCGCCCGGCGCGGCTCGCGCCGCCGGCTCGAAGGCTGGCTTGCCGGCGCTCCACGCCGCCCGGCCGAATGTGCTCGCTTCGTCGGCATCGACGATGGCTAGATCGGGCGCGTGAAGCCCCGTATGGCGGTCGTGTTCGTCGCCTGGCAGCTGTCCGGCCAGGTCGCGCCGGCGGCGCACGCCGCGACCGCGTCTCTGGTGGCATTGGAGTACGAGGTCTCGGCGGATGCCGGAGGCTGTCCTGACGCCGACGTCTTCCGAGCCAGCGTGGCGCGGCAGCTGGGTCACGACCCGTTTCGCCCCGTTTCAGACCGGCGGGTCGCCGTGCAGATCTTCCGCAAGGAGCGAGGCTTCGGGGGATTGATCCGGTGGAGCGACGCGACCGGCCGCTGGGTGGGCGACCGCCAGCTCTCGTCGCGAAACCCGGACTGCGGTGGGCTCGCCGCCGATCTCGCCTTTTCGGTGGCCGTGCAGATCCAGCTGTTGGAGACGCTGGCCGCGGCGGCGCCGGAACCCGCGCCGCCGCCAGGTCCCGTGGCCTCACCAGTCACGTCCCCCACGCCCGACACGCGCCCGACATCGCCTCCGGTGAAGGTGGAGGTGGTGTCCTCGCCGGCGCCTCGCCCTTCGCGGGTGGCGCTGTCGCTGGGCCTCGGGTCGTCGCTGGCGACGGGGCTTCTGCCGGAGCTCGCGGGGCTCGGCCGGCTGTTCGTGAGCGGACGCGCCGGCCGGCTCTCACTCGAGGTCGCCGTCGACGCGGCCTGGCCTTCGAGGCAACAGGAGGGTGACGGCAGCGGCTTCACGGTCGACCGGTTCACCACGGGCGCCGCGGCCTGCGGGCACGCCCACCTCTTCGCCGGTTGCGTCACGGCCGCCGTCGGCCTCTTGCGCGCGCAGGGCTTCGGCGTCGACGTTCCGGCGTCGCCGTCTCGGCTCTTCTCCGAAGTGGGCGCGCGGCTGGCGGTTACCCACGATCTTGCCGGACGCTACTTCCTGAACGGCCGAATTGACGCGCTGGTCATGCTCTCGCCCTCGAACGTGACGCTCAACGAGACGACCGCCTGGACGACGCCCCGCGTGGGCGCGCTCGTGGGTCTGGACCTCGGCGCGCGACTTTTCTGACGAGCCTCGGCCCCGGCTGCCTCTATTATTGGAGTTGTCGTGAGTCATCTGCGCCTGCTCCGCTCGCCTCCGCCGCAGATGACCGCCGACGAGGCCTGTCTGGAGGCGTTCCAGCGGGAGCTCGACTACATCTACAGGAGCTTGCGGCGGCTGGGGACGCCGCCGTCCGAGGTCGACGATCTCGCGCAGGATGCGTTCCTGGCGCTGCGCGGATCGTGGTCCGAATACGACGCCGAGCGTCCGTTGCGGCCTTACCTGTTCGGGATCATGTTCCGGATCGCGGCGGCCCATCAGCGCAAGAGGCGGCGCGAGGTGGCCTTCGAGGTCGTCGACCCGGTGGACACGGCGCTGGCGCCGGACGACGCGTTGGTGGCCAAGCAGGCCCGGGCCCTGATGCTGGCGGCGCTCGAGCAGATCCCTCTCCCCAGACGCGCCGTCCTCGTCATGCACGACATCGACGACATCCCGGTCGAGGAGGTGGCCGCCGCCCTGGCCATTCCGCGCTTCACCGTCTACTCTCGGCTGCGAAAGGCGCGCCAGGAGCTGGAGGCCGCCGCCCGCTCTCTGGCGCACGAGGCGAGAACCCGATGACCACGCGTCCACCGTTCTCGCCGGAAGTTCGGGCGCTCATCGAGCGCGA
>DASZVW010000781.1:0-1657 GCA_035546895.1 Polyangia bacterium | reverse complement strand
GGCTCGAGCGGGCGGAAGTCGCTCGTCCGCGCCCCGCAGACCGGGCAGAACCAGTCCTTGGGGATGTCCTCGAAGGCGGTGCCCGGCGGGATGCCCCCGTCCGGGTCGCCGATCGCCGGGTCATAGATGAAGCCGCAGCTCTCGCAGATCCACTGCAGGGCTTCTTTCGTCTCGGTCGTCATCCCGGCGAATTCTAGCTTTTCGCCTATTTGTCGAAGCTGACCGCCACCGGCGCGCGCTCGGATTTGTCTTCGATTTCGAAGTACTGGCGCGCGGTGAAGCCGCTCTGGTTGGCGATGATCGAGCCCGGGAACTGCTGGATGTCGGTGTTGTAGGCCTGCACGTTGGAGTTGTAGATCCGCCGCGACGCCTGGATTTCGTCCTCCAGCTCCGACAGGTTCCGGCTCAGCTGCTGGAAGTTCTCGGTCGCTTTCAGGTTCGGGTACTGCTCGGCGACCGCGCGCAGGTCGGTCAGCGCGCCGGTCAGTTTGGTCTCGGCGGTGGCGGTGTCCTGGACGCTTTTCGCCGACATCGATTCGGCCCGTGCCTGGGTCACTTTCTCGAACACGGCCTGCTCGTGCGTGGCGTAGCCCTTGACGGTCTCGACCAGGTTGGGGACGAGGTCGTGGCGCCGTTTCAGCTGGACGTCGATGCCGCTCCAGGACTCGTCGACGCGGTTGCGGGCGGAGATGATGCCGTTGCGCTTCGCGATGTAATAGAAGACCGCGAGCAGGATCAGAACTACGACGACGATGATGACGATGACCATTGAGTCTCCCTGAGGGTTCGATCGGCTTGCAGGACAAGATACCGCCGATCGGCGGCGCGACGGACGGGTTTCCTGCCTAGGATCCAGCCATGGGCGCCAAGCAGGAAGCGCAGGACTGGGCCGACATCGTGCGCCGCTACGGCGAACGGCACGAACTCACCTACGAGCCGGTCGGCGGGATCCACCCGAAAGACGCGCCGGTGGCGCTCTGCGTCGGCGGCGTGAACCGCCTGACCGGGCAGCTGGTCGAGGGCTTCTGGGGTGCCTCCTGCGACGCCGGCGAACGCGAGATGGGCGGCTTCTTCGACAAGGCGGTGCTGCCGACCGCGCTGATCGCCAAGGCCCACATGCCCGACCTGGCGCAGGTGGTGCCGGCCTTCAACGTCGAGTCGATCGAGGGGACCGAGCACGTCGCGCAGCGCTTCTCGCGCAAGGTCGAATTCGAGTCGCTCGACTTCAACAGGCGCTTCTGGACGACGGTGCCGAAGGACTTCGACCCGGTCGCCCTGCGCGAGCTCTTCGGCCCCGGCTTCCTCGCCTGGGTGACGACGATGACGGGGGAGATCGACTTCGGCGTCAACGACCGCCAGCTGTGGTTCAACTGGCGGCTCAAGGAGCGCTCCGAGGAAGAACTGAAACTGGCCCTCAAAAACGCCGGCCAGCTGTTCAAACGGCTGCAGTCGGAGATGGACGAGAGCGGCATCCACACCTATCCGCCCGGCCCCTGGCACGCCGGCCTGGCCCCGTTCCCGGACGCCCCGCCGGTCGATACGTCGCCGGTGGTGCCGAGCTAGGGAGAGGGTCGGTTCAGGGAGCGGGGCCGTGGCGGGTGCTCGCGGGTGGCGCAAGCCGGCGCCCGGGGCGGGGTGAGGCGGGAGTCCGGAGCGG
>DASZVW010000780.1:0-14933 GCA_035546895.1 Polyangia bacterium | reverse complement strand
GCTCTGGGTGGCGGCGCTGGTCGGCTCTGCGGCCGCGGCGGCGGCGTTCCCCGTCGTCGAGAGCTACCTCGCCGCCGGCCGGCACGGCGCCGAGATGCGGTCGGCCATCGGCAAGTTCAACCTCACCTGGACGCCGGCGACGGCGCTGCCGCTCCTGCTGCTGCCGCTGTTCGGGCGCGCGCCGGCCCAGGGCGCCTTCGCCGTCTCGGCGGGCGCCACGGCGCTCGCCTGGGCGGCCGCCCGGGCGCTGCCGCCTCACCCGGCGCCGCACGAACCCGAGGCGGCGCGCGCCGCGGTCGGCCCGGAGTACGCGGCCCTGCTGCGCGCCGCCTCCTGGCTGCTGCCGGCGAGCTACGTCATCTCGGCGACGCTGGCGCCGGTGCTGCCGCAGCGGCTGGCGGCCGTCGGCGTCGGCGGCGGCAAGAGCTTCCTGGCCGCCGGCTGGATGGCGATGCGCTTCGTGGTGCTGCTGGTGATGTGGCGGAGCCGGTTCTGGCACGGCCGCTGGGGGACGCTGCTGGCGGCCGGCGCGGCGCTGGCCGCCGGGCTGGCGCTGGTCCTCGTCGGCGGCTCGGCGCCGGCGCTGATCGCCGGGCTGCTCGTCTACGGCGGCGGGATGGGTCTCACCTACCACGCGTCGCTCTACTACGCGATGGCGGTCGGACGCGGCGCGGTCGACGCCGGCGGCGCCTTCGAGGCGCTGATCGGCGTCGGCTACTGCCTGGGGCCGCTGCTGGGGATCGCCGGGTACGCCGTGGCGGGGCCGGCGCGGGCCGGGACGGCGACCGTGGTCCTGACCTGGGCTCTGGCGGCGGTCGTCGCCCGCGGCGCGCTCCGTCCCTATCTGCAGGCCCGGCGCGCCCGCCGACGCTGATCCGTCCCCTTCGTTACGCGTTCGTCACCAAGGTGGCGGTTTCGATCGCCGGTGAAACAGGACTTTTCGAACTCGTCGCCGTCTCGTTGGCGCGGGCGCCCGCAAACGGGGGTAACAACGAACGGCAATGGCGTTTGCAAAGCCGGCGCGAAACCCGAGAGTCGAACCCGCGGGCCCGTTCGGTCCGCACATCAACCGCCTGGCGTTGGTGACCGACGCCTGGAAGCCGCAGACCAACGGCGTGGTCAACACGCTGGTGCGGTTGGTGAAACACCTGGAGCTGGAGGGGATGGAGGTGATGGTGGTGGCGCCCGACGCCCACTTCACGGTGCCGCTCCCTTCGTATCCCGAGATCCGCATCGCCTGCGATCCCTGGAAGGCGATCGGACGCATCCGGGGGTTCGCCCCCGACGCGGTCCACGTGGCGACCGAGGGGCCGCTGGGGTTCTCGACGGTGGCCTGGCTGCGCTACAAGAAGTTACGCTTCACCACCAGCTTCCACACCCGCTACCCCGAGTACCTGAGCGCGCGGGTGCCGGTGGTCCCGGTGGCCTGGGGGTACGATCTCGTCCGCTGGTTCCACGGGCGCGCCGAGCACACGCTGGTGAGCTCGATGTCGCTCTTGCACGAGCTCGGCGCGAAGCGCGTCGGGCGGCAGCTCGTCCACTGGCCGCGCGGGGTCGATGCCGACGTGTTCCACCCGGGGCACCGCCGCGGCGACGTCTACGGCGAGCTGGCCGGACCGATCTGGCTCTACGTCGGGCGGGTGGCGATCGAGAAGAGCCTGGAGGACTTCCTCGAGCTCTCTTTGCCGGGGACCAAGGTGGTGGTGGGCGACGGCCCCTCGCGCGAGGAGCTCCAGCGCAAGTACCCGGAGGTCGTCTGGCGCGGCTACCAGTTCGGCCCCGCGCTGTCGGCGCACTTCGCCAGCGCCGACTGCTTCGTCTTCCCCTCGCGCACCGAGACCTTCGGCAACGTCATCCTGGAGGCGCTCGCCTCCGGGCTGCCGGTCGCCTCGGTCCCGGCGCCGGGGCCGGTCGACCTCATCACCGAGGGGGTCAACGGGGCCATCGACGACGATCTCGGCGCCGCCTGCCTGCGGGCGCTCGGCTGCTCGCGGGAGCGGGCACGGCAGAGCGTCGTGCGGCGGACGCTGCGCGCGGGGCACGATCTCTTCCGCGCGCACCTGGTCCCGCTGCGGCCGGAGATCCCGTTCGCGGCGCCGCGGCCGGCCGAGGCGGCCTGAGCGTTGTCAGGTCCCCGGGAGCCGCAGGAGCGGCTGTCCCATCCTGATCGTCGTCCCCTGCTCGATCCCGGCGCAGAGATCGAACCCGTCGGGGGCGAACACGATTATCGTGGAGCCGAGCTCGAACCACCCCATCTCCTCGCCCTTCTCGAAGGCGGCGTCGCAGGCGACCGCGCGCGGGCCGGCGTACGCGAGGTGGAGCGGCACGTCGAGGAAGCGCAGCCGGATGCTGGCGACCAGGATCGACGCCACCGGCACCAGGGTGATCAGGTGATCGCCCGGCAGCCGGGTCTGGATGACGGCGTGCTCGTTCTTGCAGAACAGCTTGTCGACGCGGCCGACGGTCGCCGGGTTGGTGTTCCAGGTGTCGCCCGAGAAGTAGTTGAGGTGGACGACGCGGCAGTCGTACGGCGCGTGGAAGCGGTGGTACATGCTGGAGGTGAGCCGCAGCGTCACGTAGCGCCCGTCGTGGTAGGTCCGCTCGAGCGCCGGATCGTCGAGCAGCTCGTGCAGCGTGTAGGTGAGCCCCTTGGCCTGGATGAGCGTCGCGCCGGCGATCCGCCCCGAGGCGCCGACGATGGCGTCGCAGGGGCTGGTCATGACGGCGGGGTCCGGATCGACCGTGCGCGCGCCCGGCTTGAGCTCGCGGATGAAACAGTCGTGCAGGCTGTCGAAGGACGCCTTCTTCGCTTCCCCCAGATCGGGATCGGCGAACAGGCGCCAGAGGCCGATGGACAGATCGCGCACCAGCGGCTGCCGCACCTTGCTGATCCTTCCGACCAGCCGGGTGGCCAGCCGGCGCGGGATGCCGTTGGTCAGGAAGAAGTTCAGAGCCTCGTGCTGTCCCAGTCGGGCCAGCACGGCGCGCGGGTTCAGGAGATTCGAAGGAGACGACGATGACATTGGCTCTCTATGCGTTGGGTGCGGTCGGCACGGTCGGCGCTATCGGATTGACGGCGTCGTTGCACCGGATTGCGACGCGACTGACGTTGTCCAAGGCGAAGCACCCGTCGCTGCGGGGCCACGCGAAGATATCGCGCTTCGTCGCCAAGTTGGTGCGGTTCTACGAGTACGACGAGAAACATTTCTTCCGCGCGGACGGCGCCCCCGAGGAGATCGCCGACCGGCGCCGGGCCGGGTTCGCCCGGCTGGCCGAGCTCTACAAGCGGCGCTACGCCGAGACGGTGAAGCTGACGCGCGAGGTGGAGTCCGGGATCTCCGACCTGCAGTTCACCGCCTCCTACCGGGTGCCCTTCCAGTTCAGCCGCTTCGTGCGCCAGAACCTGGCGGCGGGCGCCTTCGTCGCCTCGTCGGGCGGCGTCGAGGTGACCGACCTCGACGGGAACACCGCCCACGACCTCACCGGCGCCTACGGGGTCAACGTCTTCGGGTACGACTTCTACAAGTCGTGCCTCGACCGCGCCTTCGAGCGGGCGCGCGCGCTGGGGCCGGTGCTGGGTCCCTACCACCCCGTCGTCGCCGACAACGTCAAGCGGCTGCGCGACATCTCCGGCCAGGACGAGATCTCCTTCCACATGTCGGGGACCGAGGCGGTCATGCAGGCGGTGCGCCTGGCGCGCTACCACACCCGCCGCTCGCACCTGGTCCGCTTCTGCGGCGCCTACCACGGCTGGTGGGGCGACGTGCAGCCGGGGGTCGGGAACCCGACGCCCGCGCACGAGACCTACACCTTGAAGGACATGGACGAGGACGCGCTGCGGGTGCTGCGCAACCGGCGCGACATCGCCTGCGTGCTGGTCAACCCGCTGCAGGCGCTGCACCCCAACGCCAACGCCCCCAGCGACTCGACCCTGCTGGCCAGCGACCGCGCCGCCCGCTTCGACCGCCCGGCCTACACCGAGTGGCTCAAGGAGCTGCGGGCCGTCTGCAGCGAGCGCGGCATCGTGCTCATCTTCGACGAGGTCTTCGTCGGCTTCCGCCTGGCGCCGCGCGGCGCGCAGGAGTACTTCGGCGTCAAGGCCGACCTCGTCACCTACGGCAAGACCCTGGGCGGCGGGCTGCCGATCGGCGTCCTCTGCGGGCGCAAGAACCTGATGAAGCGCTTCCGCGACGATCGTCCCGCCGACATCTGCTTCGCCCGCGGCACCTTCAACGCCCACCCCTACGTGATGACCGCCATGAACGAGTTCCTGCACCGCCTGGAGACGCCCGAGATCCGGGCGCTCTACAAGACCCTCGACGAGACCTGGGACGGCCGCGCGCGGCGCCTCAACGCGCGCCTCGCCGACGAGGGGATCCCCGTGCGGGTCGAGAACCTGCAGACGATCTGGACCGTCCTCTACACGCAGCCCTGCCGCTACAACTGGATGTTGCAGTTCTACCTGCGGGCGCAAGGCCTGGCCCTCTCCTGGGTGGGGACCGGGCGCTTCATCTTCAGCCTCAACTACACCGACGCCGACTTCGACGCCGTGGCCGACAAGTTCCTGGCCGCCGCGCGGGCCATGCACGCCGACGGTTTCTGGTGGCACGATCCGGCGCTCACCAACAAGGCCATCAAGCGCCAGGTCCTGCGGGAGATGGTGTCGCATCTGGGAACCGGCTTCGGGACTCGAATGTCGGGACTGGGGACTCGGAGCTCGGGACTCGGGGCTCGCCGCTAGACGCAGCCGCCCCTCCGCACGGATCGAACGCCGCCCCTCCGCACGGTTCGAACGCCGCCCCTCCGCACGGTTCGAACGCCGCCCCAGAACGTGAACCCCGCTCCGTGCGGATTCGAACGCCGCCCGCTCGATTGTCCCGGATCCTCCGCACGGGACTTTTTTCCGGCGGCAGGGAGCGCCCCTTCGAATTTGTGCCGGCGCTCCCTGCCGCCGGAAAAAAGTTCATGCGCGGAGGCGGGCAATCGACCGAGCGGGCGACCTCGATTCCGCGCATGGCGGCGGTTCACCTTCGCCAGGCCTTGCACTCTTCGCACGGGTCAACCAATCGCCTCGGGCGAGGGGCGAGGGGCGAGGGGCGAGGATGGGCCCGAGGGCGCCGAACGCCAGGGCCGAGGGCCAAAACAAAACGGCGCTGCTCCAATGAGGGAGCCGCGCCGTTCGAGAGTCGAACACTGGCCGAAATGGCCAAGGCCGGGGCGCCGTGGCCATGGGGGCGAGCGCCGCGGCCGCAGGCCGCGCGCGAGCCCCCGCGCGCGAGCCCCGACCCCGGGTTCAGGCCGCGTGCTTCGCGGGCTCGACCATCTCCCCGCGCAGCAGGTAGAGCGGCGCCCGGTGATAGAGGTAGATGTCGTGGAAGGGGTCGGTGAGGATCTTGGTGAACCACACCAGCCCGGTCTTCACGCCGCGCAGGAAGAAGAGGTGGACGGTGCGGAACACCAGCGCGCCGCCCGCGAGGACCAGCCACAGCCGCGCCAGGTGCTCGGCGTAGGTCGAGAAGCCCGTCCAGGGCTGCGCGAAGACCCCGAACGCCGTCGGCGAGAAGAGGAGCGCCAGCGGCACCGTCGCCCACAGGCTGTGCAGGATCACCTTGCGGCGCAGGTTGTAGCCGACCTTCACCGACTCCTTGTACGCGTGCGTCGCCTGGTTCTCCTCGTCGTAGCCCTTGGGCTCGAAGAAGAAGTGCCCCACCTGGCGGATGCACATGGCGAACGTCCAGCCGAACAGCACCGCGAACACCGGGTGGCTGAACAGCAGCACGTAGGTGGCGCAGAAGCTCATCGCGCTCACCAGGTGCAACGTCTGGTTGATGCGGCTGTGGTGATAGAAGCGGTGATCGTCCCAGCGCTGCTCTTTCAATTCCTCGAAAAAGCCGTTCATGCGTTCTCCTTCGCTCGTTGACGGAGCCAGTGTGGCTCCATTTGCCGTCAACCGCGCGCTTTGGAGAGCGAACTTTGGGTGACGTTCTCGTCAACGAGTGTGACAGCGGCGGATTTACGCGCCGCCGCCGCGCGCGTCAGCCACAAGCTGACCCACACGCCGGTGCTGAAGTAGAGCGACATCCAGGGGATCTCCTCGTGCCAGGGTTCCCAGGCGCGCGTCACGACGCGCCGGGAGCCGACGTCGCGCACCCCGTCGACGAAGCTGAGGTACGAGCGGCCGCTCGCCTCGTCCGCCCGCCAGCGGCGGAGGTACATCGGCACGTCGACCATCGACATGAACAGGATGTAGGCGCCGATGAGCGCGGCGGCGATCCCCACGAACCGAGGCCGCGCGCCGCGCTCGCGCGCCAACAGCCCGAGCAGCACCAGCGCCGAGGCGAAGGTCCAGATCGACTGCTCGATCGCGTTGCCGAGATAGTTGGTCGACAGCACCGCGTACCAGGAGCAGAGCTCGGCGACGGCGATGAGGGGGACCAGCACCCGCGAGACGAGGCGAGCCGGGTCTCGCGACCCCGGCCCCGCCGACTCGCCGAGCAGCAGCGCCCACTGCGCCATGAAGGCCAGCTCGGCGACGGTGGCCACCGCGCGCCCCACCAGCACGACCGAGAGCCAGGTGTCGAAGGGGCAGATCCGCTGCACGTCGGCCCGCGGGAGGATCGAGCGGAACGCGCACCCGGCCACGAACAGCCCCGACAGGATCACCTGCCGCCGGCGGTAGCGGCGCAGCTCGGCCCCCTGCAACGGGCTCTCGCGCCGGAACGCGGCCGCCATCCGGAACCAGACGGCGACGTTGAGCACCACGACCGCCCGCAGGAACCAGATCCAGGCGACGACCCCGAGCGAGGCGTCCCTCATCGTTGCCCCTCATTGCAGACGGTCAGCATGGCGAGATTGACCATACTGCGTCGATTCCGTGACAGTCGAGTTACAGTTCTGCAACAACCGCCATTTGGCTCGGCGGGCGGCCGGCTACCCGCTGGCGCGCGCGGCAGACTGATCGATCCGTCCGAGCCAGTCGACGGTCAGCTCCTCGGCCCAGTAGCGCGGGCGCCAGGGCCAGCGGCCGGCGACGAAGCCGGTGTGGCCGCCCCAGCGGGTGACCTTGAACGTCACCGCCGGCGCGGCCGCCGCCCGCGCGCGCGCCACCGCCTCGGCGGGGCAGAACGGATCGTCCTCGGCGCTGATGCAGAGGGTCGGCACCGCGATGCGCCCGAGATAACCGAGCGAGCTCGCCTGCTGGTAGTAATCCGCCGCGCTGGCGAAGCCGTGCAGCGGCGCGGTGACCTGCTCGTCGAACTCGGCGAACGTTCGCGCGGCGCTGATCCGCGCGGCGTCGAGGTGGGCGGTCTCGCGCGGGAACCGCGCCAGCACCTCGAGCGCCTTGGGCTTGAGGCGCCGCAGGAAGTGGTAGGTGTAGAGCCGCGCCGCCGGCCGCTCCAGGAACCGGGAGGAGGCCGCCAGGTCGTAAGGGACGGAGAGCGCCACGGCGCCCCGGACGACGCTGGCCGCGCCCACCTCGCCCAGCCACTTGAGCAGCACGTTGCCCCCCAGCGAGAACCCCACGGCGTAGATCGGCACCTCCGGCGCGCGGGCGGCCAGCGTCCGCAGCACGAAGGCGAGATCGCCCGTCTCGCCCGAGTGGTAGAGCCGCGGCCGCCGGTTGGCCAGGCGGCGCGAGAGCTGCGCCGGATCGCGCGCGCAGGAGCGGAAGTTGAGCACCGTGCTGGCCCAGCCGACCCGGGCCGCCTGCACCGCCAACCCTTGCGTGTGCAGCGAGTGGGCGCTCCCCTCGAGGCCGTGCAGGATCAGCAGGCGCGGCGCGCCGGGCGTCCCGGCCGCGTGATCGAGGATCAGGTCGTCGTCGTCCTCGGTGGCCAGCACCTCGCGCTCGAACCGGACCAGGCGCCGCGAGCGGGCCAGCCGCGCCCACAGCGTCTGCCCCGTCGCGCCCCGCAGCCACCAGGGTGCCCCCCCGGGTTCGGTCTCTCCCATCGCCTCCTTATATAGAGGACCGGGGCGCGAATGACACCGGGGCGCAGGTGTCCGGAATCCCGACACTTCCGCTTGCGCCGGCGCCCCCCGCCAACTAGACCAAGTCCATGAGCTCATCCGGAGAGGTCCCGACCGCCGACGGCAACCACCAGAAGTCGGGCGGGACCCCGGCGATCGACCCCCGCTCCCGTGGCGGCGCCGAGCCGGCGCCCGAGAAGCCGAAGCGGAAGCCGAAGCCGATCATGCTGGCCGTCCTCGCGGTGCTGGTGGTGGTGGGCGTCCTCTACTACCTGCACGCCCGGAACTTCGAGGACACCGACGACGCCCAGGTCGACGGCAACATCAGCAACATCGGCCCCCGCGTCACCGGGACGGTGACCGCCGTGCACGTGGTCGAGAACCAGACGGTCAAGGCGGGCGACATCCTGCTGGAGATCGATCCGACGGACCTCAAGGTGGCGGTCGCCCAGGCCAAGGCGGCGGTCGCCCAGGCGGAGGCGCAGCTCCAGGCCGAGGACCCCACGGTGTCGATCACCGAGACCTCCAACACCGCCGCGCTGGCCGGCGCCTCGTCGGAGCTGCTGTCGGCGACCGCCGGGCTGACCGGCGCCGAGAAGGACGTCGATCAGTTGACGGCGCGGCTGGCCGAGGCGGAGGGGAACGCGCGCCTGGCCGACATCGAGCGCAAGCGCGGCGAGGACCTCTGGAAGGCGCAGGCGATCCCGCGGGCCGACCTCGATCGCCGGGTGACCGCCGCCGAGACGGCGGCCGCGCAGGTGCAGGCGGCGCGGCAGGCGCTGGCCGGCGCGCGCGAGCGGGTGTCGCAGCAGAAGGCGCAGCTCGGCGCCACCAAGAGCCGCCTCACCGAGGTGAAGAAGAACGCCCCCCGGCAGGTGGAGACCCGCAAGGCCTCGGTCGAGTACCGGCAGGCCAACCTCGAGCTGGCGCGGGCGCAGCTCGCGCAGGCCGAGCTGAACCTCGGCTACGCGCAGGTGCGGACGCCGGTCGCCGGGGTGGTGGCCAAGAAGGCGGTCAACGTCGGCGACCACGTGGCGCCCGGCCAGCAGCTGGTGGCGGTGGCCCAGACCGACGACCTGTGGGTGACCGCCAACTTCCGCGAGACGCAGATCGAGCGGATGAAGCCGGGGATGGCGGTCGACCTCCACGTCGACGCGCTGGGGGCCGACATGAGCGGCAAGATCGAAAGCATCGGCGGCGCCACCGGCTCGCGCCTCAGCGTGCTGCCGCCCGAGAACGCCTCCGGCAACTACGTGAAGGTGGTGCAGCGGATCCCGGTGCGCATCCGGATCGACCCCGGCCAGGCGGGCATGGACCGCCTGCGCCCCGGGATGTCGGTCGAGCCCAAGATCCGCGTGACCCAATGAGCGCCGGCGCGGCGGCGGCCGCCCCGCAGCGGCCGGCCTACTTCGACACCGGCTGGACCGGCGGCCACAACCCGTGGGCCATCGCGCTGGTGGTCACCATGGCGACGTTCATGGAGGTGCTCGACACCAGCATCGCCAACGTCTCGCTGCCGCACATCGCCGGCAACCTCTCGGTCAGCCAGGACGAGGGGACCTGGGTGCTGACGTCGTACCTGGTCTCGAACGCGGTGGTGCTCCCGATCAGCGGCTGGATCGCCTCCAAGATCGGGCGCAAGCGCTTCTACATGACCTGCGTGGTGCTGTTCACGGTGAGCTCGTTCCTGTGCGGCATCGCCCCCTCGCTGGGGGCGCTCATCTTCTTCCGCGTCCTGCAGGGGATCGGCGGCGGCGGGCTCGGCCCCAGCGAGCAGGCGATCCTGGCCGACACCTTCCCCCCCGCCAAGCGCGGGATGGCCTTCGCCGTGTACGGCATGGCGGTGGTGCTGGCGCCGGCCATCGGGCCCACGCTGGGCGGGTTCATCACCGACCACTTCACCTGGCGCTGGATCTTCTTCATCAACGTGCCGGTCGGGCTGGTGTCGCTGACGCTGACGCGCCGGCTGGTGACCGATCCGCCGCACATCGTGGCGGCCAAGGGGAAGACGGGCAGCATCGACTACGTGGGGCTGGGGCTCATCGCCGTCGGCCTCGGTTTTCTCGAGATCGTCCTCGACAAGGGACAGGAGGACGAGTGGTTCGCCTCGCCGTTCATCCTCGCCTCCACGGTGATCGCCGCGGTGGCGCTGGTCAGCTTCGTGCTCTGGGAGCGCAAGCAGGAGCACCCGATCGTTGACGTCAACATGTTCAAGAACCGCACCTTCGCGGTCTCCAACCTGATGATGCTGACGCTGGGGATGGCGCTGTTCGGGTCGACGGTGCTGCTGCCGCAGTACCTGCAGGTGCTGATGAACTACACCGCCCAGCAGTCGGGGATGGCGCTCTCGCCGGGCGGGTTCGTGGTCATCCTGCTGCTGCCGTTCGTCGGCATGATGGTCTCCCGCGTCGACAACCGTTACATGATCGGGTTCGGCTTCCTGGCGCTGTCGGCGTCGCTGTTCTACATGACCAGTCACCTCTACAACGGCATCGACTTCCGGACCGCCGTCGAGCTGCGCATCATCCAGTCGATCGGGCTCCCGTTCCTCTTCATCCCCATCAACACCCTGGTCTACGCGGGGGTGCCGCCGCAGAAGAACAACGCCGTCTCGGGGATCGTCAACCTGTCGCGCAACATGGGGGGCGACATCGGCATCGCGGCCGTCACCACCCTGATCGCGCGGCGGTCCCAGTTCCACCAGGACATCCTGGTGTCGCGGGCCAGCAACTTCGATCCCACCTTCAGCGCCCGGATCGCCGGGCTGGCCGGCACCTTCGAGCGCGCCGGCTCGTCCGCGGTCGAGGCCACCCACAAGGCGCTGCAGCTCCTCTACTTCCAGGTGCAGCAGCAGGCGGCCACGCTGGCCTTCCTCGACGCGCTCAAGATGCTGGCCATCGCCACCGCCCTCATGATCCCGCTCCTGTTCCTCACCCGGAAGCCGGCGGCCGGCCACGCCCCGGCCGGTGGGCACTAGAATCGGGGAGCGTCGCGCTGGTCAACGGTGCGGGCGCGCGGTATAGGGACGCGCATGGCCCGCATGGTGATGTGTCGCAAGCTCGGCAAGGAGCTCCCCGGACTGCCGTTCAAGCCGATCGAGGGTGAGCTCGGCGAGAAGGTCTACAACGAGGTCTCGCTCGACGCCTGGAAGATGTGGCTGCAGGACTCGGTCAAGTACGTCAACACCTACCGGCTCGACCTCACCAGCAAGGACGCGCAGGCCTTCATGCGCAAGCAGATGGCGGTCTACTTCGGGTTCGCCGAGGGGGACATGGCCGAGACGGCCTGGACCCCGCCGAAGCCGTAGTCGAGGTCGAGGCCCGGCCCCTCCGCGGGCGGCGCCGAGGGGTGCCCCACGCGCGCCCAGGCGGGCGCGGCGCCGACGATCCCGGCGATGGAGACCTGGCGGAGCTGCGCCAGCCTGAGCTGCCGGGCGCGCCAGATGGTGTAGAGCACCGGCAGCACCTCCAGCGTGAGAAACGCGCTGGTCGCCAGCCCCCCCAGCATCGGCGCGGCGACACGCTTCATGATCTCGGCCCCGGCCCCCTCGGCCCAGAGCAGGGGCAGCAGCCCCGCCGCCATGGTGGTGATGGTCATCAGCTTCGGGCGCAGGCGCTGGATGGTCCCCTCGGCGTGCGCCGCCACGATGTCCTCGCGGTTGCGGATGCGCCCCTCGCGGACGCGCCGGTGGAAGGCCTCGTCGATGTAGACCACCATCACCACGCCGGTCTGCATGGCCAGCCCCACCGTCGACAGGAGGCCCACCCAGACCGGCGCCGACAGCGGGTAGTGGAGCAGGAACAGCGTCCAGAAGCTCCCCACCAGCGCGAACGGCACCGAGACCAGCACGATGAGCGCCTCGGTCAGGCTGCGGAACTGCAGGTACAGCAGCCCCAGCATCGACAGCGCCACGAAGGGGATGATCCAGTGCAGCCGGTGCTGACCCGCCGCCAAGAGCTCGTACTGCCCCGTCCACTCGATCCGCTCGCCCGGCAGCAGCGCCAGCGCCCCGCTCGCCCGCGCCTCGTCGAAGGCCCGCCGCCCGTTGGCCACGTAGGTCCCGACGTCGGTCTCCGGCTGCAGATCGACGTAGACGTAGGCCACCAGCTCGCCGTTCTCGGTGCGCAGCGCGGCCGGCGCGGTCACGTACTCGGGGCGCCCGAGCAGCGCCAGCGGCACCGGCTCGCCCGTCGCCGAGCGGACCGTGATCTGGCGGAGCTGATCGGTGTCCTGCCCGCGCATGTCCATGTGCGGGAGGACCCGGAACCGGTAGGCCTGCTTGCCGCGCGGGACCTCGGGCTCCATGTCGTGCATGCGCTCGAACGGCACGAAGCGGTGGGAGTGGCGGGCGTGGAACTGCTTGTTCGTCCAGGCCAGCTCCCCCACCTGCCCGCCGGTGATCACCAGGTCGGCGGTCGCCTGCGCGAGCGCGGGGTCGACCTGGTGCAGCGCCAGCGCGGCCGGGTCGGGCCTCCAGGTGAGCCACGGCTCGCCTCCCAGCGATTCCAGCAGCGCGCTGCGCGTCCCCGGGAGCCCGGCCGCCCACTTCTGCACCGCCGTGCCGGCGGCGTCGAGGCGCGCCGGATCGCCCGCCACCACCCGGATGCCGATCGGCGTCCGCACGCCGAAGGTCGACATCATGTCCATCCGCGCCCGCGCGGGCGCCGTCCAGGCGCTGGTCCAGCCCGGCAGGTGGGTCGCCCGATCCAGCTTCTCCACCAGCTCGGCGGTCGTCTCCGGCGTCTCCTCCGGCCAGACCTTGGCGAGCGCCCAGCGCAGCGGCGCCGGCGCCCAGCCCGCGTACCAGCGCGCGCGCGCCAGCTTGGGCCAGGTCGACCGCGGGCGCAGGCGGATGGTCGCCTCGACCATCGAGAACGGCGCCGGGTCGGTGGCGGTGTCGGCGCGCCCCACCTTGCCGAACACCCCCGCCACCTCGGGGAACCGGCTGATCGTCTGATCGAACTTGCGGAGCTGCACGGCGGCGTCGCCGGGCGTCACCCCCGGCAGCGTCGTCGGCATGAACAACAGGTCGCCCTCGTCGACGCGCGGCAGGAACTAGCCTCCCAGGCGGGTGACGATCGGCAGGCAGGAGGCGACCGCGAAGGCCGCCGTCAGCAGCGTGAGCGCCGGGCGCGCCAGCGCGAAGTGCACGAACGGACGGTAGAGCCGCACCAGCGTGCGGGTGAGCGGGTTGTCGAACTCCGGGAGGATGCGGCCGCGCAGCAGGCGATCGCGCAGCGCCGGCGCCACCGTGATCGCCACCACCGCCGCCGAGATGATCACCAGCGTCTTGGTGAAGGCCCGCGGCCGCAGGAGGCGCCCCGTCTCGCCCGAGAAGGCGAACACCGGCAGGAAGCTGAGCGCCGTGATGAGCAGCGAGGTGAGGATCGCCGGCGCCACCGTCCCCGCGGCGGCCAGGATGGCGCCGCGGCGGTTCCCGGCCATGGCCCCCTCCCCCTCGATCCGGCGGTGGCAGGCCTCGAGCGCCACCACGTCGGCGTCGACCGCCATGCCGAGCGCGATGGCGATCCCCCCCAGGCTCATGATCGTCGCCGAGACCCCGAAGAGGCGCATCCCGGCGAACGTCAGGAACAGCACCAGCGGCAGCGTCACCAGCGGGACCAGCGCGCTCGCGCCGTGCAGGAGGAACATCAGGATCACCAGCACCACCACCCCGACCTCCTCGGCCAGCGCGCGCAAGAGGGTGTGGTCGACGCGGTTGGCGAGGTCGAGCCGGTCGTAGACCGTCACCAGCTCGACGTGCGGGGGGAGCCGAGGGCGGAGCCGCTCGATCGTCCGCCGCACCCCCTCGATGACCGCCTTCGGATCGGCGTCGCGCTTGGCCACCACGATGCCGCCGACGACCGCCGGGTTGCCGCTGTAGTCGGCGATCCCGATCGGCATGTCGGCGGAGATGGTGGCGTGGGCGACGTCGCCGATCCGCAGCCCGGTCGACTTGGGGCGCGCGTTCGGAACGACCGTGTTGGGATCGAAGAGCTGATCCCCCGGCATCGGATGCCGCATGCTGGGCATCCGTTCCATCGGCTGGCCGTCGTCGGGGACCTCGGGGAGCTTGATGATCTTGGCGTCGGCCGGCAGCGGCTTCTGCTTGGTCCCCGGCAGCGGCAAGAGCTCGATGTGCTGCAGGTCGGGATCGCCGTGCGCCTCGCTGCGCACGGCCGCCACCACGTCGCTGAACGCCGCCCCCCGCGCCCGCAGCCGATCGGGCTCGGCCTCGACGACCAGCTCCTGCGCCGTCTCCCCGACCGAGGCCACCTCGGCGACACCCGGGATCGCCTCCAGCGCGGGGCGCAGGAGCCCCTCCTGCACCTTGCGCCCGAGGGGGATGGCCGCCAGGGGCGTGCGGTTGACCAGCGCATACTGGTAGATCCACCCGGTGCTGGTCGCCTCGGGGCCGACCTGCAACCGCATGTTCTCCGGCAACTGACCGCGCAGGGCGGCGACCCGCTTCAGGATCTCCTGCCGCCCCGGATCGAGGCTGCGCGGACTGCCGAACACCACGTCCACGTAGGACGTCCCCGACATCGAGGCGCCGCGCACCGTGGTCGTGCCGGGCACCGACTTGAGCGCCTCGGTCAGGACCTGGGTGATCCGAGCGGCGACCTCCGAAGCCGGGTGCCCGTTCCAGTCGACGACGATGCCGATCTGCGGGTCCGAGAGATCCGGCACGGCGTCGCGCGCCAGCGATCGGCGCGCCCACTCGCCCCCCACCGCCGCCAGCAAGGCGGCGACGAGCACCAGGCGGTACCTGCGCGTGCACCAGGCGACCAGTCTCGGAATCACAGCTTCACCTCCGCGGTGTTCCCTTGGGCGGCTTGCAGCCGGCGCTCGGCGTCCATGAAGAAGGTGTCCTCGATGATGATCCGCTCGCCGGCCGCCAGGCCCGAGCGGACGACGATGGCGCCGTAGCGGTCGTCGACCAGGCCGGCGCCGTACCCGGA
>DASZVW010000779.1:0-5090 GCA_035546895.1 Polyangia bacterium | reverse complement strand
TCGGACAAGGCCACGAAGGACGCGTACGCAGAGCGAGGGTTCGTACACGTCCCCGCGAGTGGCTCGCACGGCGGGGTCATTGCAGCGGGAGGCATCCGCCGCGAAGCCACCTTCAGTCTCGCAGCGCTTCGTCTCCTCTCTGCCGGATCGGATGGCGAACGCACGAGCCTGCTTCGCCGCTATGTGCTGGGCCTCGGCCTGACGGCGTTTACGTCGAACCCCTCGGGATATCTCAGGCAGGGATGCAACCTGGTCCTGGACGGTTCAAAGCCCCAGCCGCGCCGGGTCGAGGAGGTCTATCCGACGGGGGAACGCAAGCCGTTTACGCTTTCGCACGGAGCCGTGCTGGAATATGCAGCCGAGGTCGCGAAAGCATTTGGTATTGGCGCGAGCCGTACGGTGGACTTCGACAAGGAAGGCGCAAGAAAGGACATCGTCGGCGATCCGGAGAAGAAGGGAAAGGCAAAGAAGGCCAAGGGCTGAGCCATGGGCGCGGGCCTGCGAATTACCGTTCGGTTCCTGCAACCGTATAGCCACGGCCGCGGAGAGGATGGGGCAGCCGAGTGGCCGCCCTCGCCTCTGCGCCTGTTTCAAGCCGTCGTGGCGTCGTCGCTGGGTCCCCAGCCAGACGATCAGCGGCGCACCCGTGCCGGTCAGGCTCTTCGATGGCTTGAGCGGCAGGCTCCTCCCGAGATTTTTGCGCCACGCGCCGAACCGATGGGGCCAGGCTACCGGCTCTTCGTTCCAGACAACGTCGGCGACAAGGTCGCGAAGGCGTGGTCGGCGGGCCGGGAGGCGAACATGGCCGACTACCGAACGGAGAAGGATGTTCGTCCCGTGTGGTTGGAGGGCGAAGCGGTTCACTTCGTCTATCGGGAGGTGAATGAATTGCCGGACCATCTGGACGCGCTCCAGCAGGCTGCGAGATCGATCACGCACCTCGGGTGGGGCATCGATATGGCAATCGGCGACGCCACGGACGCATGGACCGAGCTCTCAGGCGAACGCTGGATCCCAGGACGCCTCGGCGGTCGCGTCCTCCGCTGCCCGGTCGACGGAACGCTCGATGATCTCGGCCGGAAGCACGCGCAGTTCCTGGGGCGGCTAGAAAGTGACACGCTTCGTCCGGTGTCGCCGCTGTCTACCTTCACGATAGAGGCCTACGGACGCGCGGTCGATGCGGCGGCGCCGAGCATAGCCGCCTTCCGATTGCTGGACCCATCGAGTGGTCGGCGGCTCTCCGTTGATCCGACGCGCCGATCCCGCGACGTGGCAGCATGGACACGACACGCTGTCTCAGACGTCTGCGTGGGCTGGCCGTTCGGTGCAACCGCACGGCTGGTTCATGGACACGCGGATGGTGACAGCACCGCGGTAGGATCGCTGGACAGGCTGTCGTTTCTGCCCTTGCCAACGATCAACGCCAAGCTCAATCGCGCCGAAGGCGTCGCTCGCGTCGCCGTCGTTGGTCCCCCCAACCGCGCGGAAGAAGTGCGATGGATTCGCGCTCGCCTCGGTGGACGCGAACTCGAGTGGCAGGGGCGAACGAAAGCCATCCTTGAGCCGCTGCCGATCGACGATTGGGTTGTCAGGCAATACACTGCAAGCGCGACTACATGGACCTCCGTCACACCTGTTGTGCTGCCTGGGCATGACGACGGGTCGTCACGAAAAGCGGAACGCCTTTTGAAGAAGGCCTTTCTACAGGCTGGTTTCCCGTCGGAAACCGTAGCGACGATTCAAGAGCTCGACTGGCGCAAGGTTGGATTTTACGCCGGCGTCGACCACGCGAACAGATTCCTCGCGCCGGATAAGGTGACGGGCCCGATGTTCCACGTCAGGGTCCGGTTTGCCGAGCCTATCTCCGGTCCAATTTCGATCGGGTCTGGCAGGTTTCGCGGAATGGGTACCTTGACGGTCGAGCGGTAACTCGGCTGATCTGGTCGCACACTGCTGGCTGGAGGCGAAACGCCCTCGGGTGCCAGATAAGCTAACCCCTCTCAAACTATGACGCCGGATGGGCGCGTCGACCGGGTTACTCCTGCCCATCCCCCCCCAACAACACCCCCACCTCGATCTCGATCGCCTCGAACGGCTCCGCTCGTATGCGCCCGCTGTTCGCGTCCGCCGTCAGCGCGAGCAGGTAGCCTTCCGGCGTGAGCCGGTAGACGAGCAGCGTGAGCTGCTGGGGGTCGATGATCCAGTAGTGCGGGACGCCGCAGCGGCGGTAGGTTTCGAGCTTCGTGATCTGATCGTTCCTCGCCGTCGAAGGCGAGAGGATCTCGCAGATCCAGTCGGGGCGTAGCCGGACCGGGATGCCGGTTGGACGCTGGGGCGCGCGGTCGCGACGCCAGCCGGCGACGTCGGGTCGATAGATCTCGTGGGTCTCGAGCTCGATCTCGACCTCGGTCCCGAACCACCAACCGCCCGGGACGCCTCCGCCCGGGGGGCGCGAGAACGGTCCGAAAAGACTTCCGGCCACGGCGGCCTGCGTCGTGCCGTGCTCGCCGCTCGGCGCGGCCTTCTCGATCAGCTCGCCGCCGACGATCTCGTGGAAGCGGCGTGCCTCGGGGATCGCCAGCAGATCCGCTGCTGTCGCCGGTGGACGGCCGTGGGCGCCTCTGGACATCTTCTGCTGGATGCCGGCTTCGGCCGGCGGATCGCCGCCAAGAATATCCGGGCCGGCGCGCGAAGACAAAGCCACGGGGATTGTCCCCGGCTGACACCCCATCGCCCTACCCTGATCGGGCGATGCTCGACCTCAAAACGGTTCCCGATGTCCCCGATCTCGTTCCGGCCCGGATGCTGAACGAGTTCGCGTACTGCCCCCGGCTGGCCTATCTGGAATGGGCCGAGGGCGACTTCGCCGACAGCGCCGACACTGTCGAGGGGCGGTTCCATCATCGGAAGGTCGACAAGGAGTCCGGTGACCTGCCTTCCCCGGCTCGCCTTTCCGAGGAGGCGACTGGCGAGAAACTTCACGCGCGGTCGATCTATCTGTCAGCGCCGAAGGTGGGGCTCGTGGCCCGGATCGATCTCGTGGAGGCGACCGGCGCGGTCGTCACGCCCGTCGACTACAAGCGCGGCGAGGCGCCGAACGTCCCGGAGGGGGCGTGGGAGCCGGAGAGGGTCCAGCTTTGCGCGCAGGGCCTCGTCCTCGAGGAGAACGGGTATACCTGCGGCGAAGGGGTGCTCTACTTCGTCGGCTCGCGAAAGCGGGTCACGATCCCGTTCACGCTCGCGCTGCGGACCAGGACGCTCGAGCTTCTGGCCAAGATGCGGGAGACGATGGCCTCGACGACGATCCCTCCTCCGCTCCAGGACAGCCCGAAGTGCCCGCGATGCTCGCTCGTGGGCATCTGCCTTCCGGACGAGATCAACCTCCTGCGCGGCGGGCGCCCGGACGATGCGACGAACGCGGCGGACGACGCACGCGACACCGACAACGCGGAGGGCGAACCGGCCGAGCCTCGGCGTCTGCTGCCGGCGCGCGACGACGCCCTGCCCCTCTACGTGCAAGCTGGCGGAACGCGGGTTGGCAAGAGCGGCGAAGAGCTGACCGTGCAGCCGCGCGACGGCGACCAACAGATGGTCCGCCTGGGCCAGACCTCGCAGGTGGCGCTCTTCGGCCAGGTGCAGATGTCGACGCAAGCGATCCATGCCGCGCTCGGGCGGGCGATCCCGATCAGCTACTTCACGTCCGGCGGCTGGTTCCGCGGCATGACGGTGGGGCTCTCGCATAAGAACGTCGAGCTGCGGCGGCTGCAGTTCCGTGCCGCCGACGATCCGGCGCTTTCGCTCGCGCTGGCGAAGAGGTTCGTGATCGCCAAGATCTTCAACGCGCGCACCCTCCTGCGTCGAAACGGCGAAGGCGTTCCGGCCCAGACCATCGACATGATGCGCGAGCTAGCGGACGACGCCGCGACGTGTACGGCGGCCGCGTCTCTCCTGGGCCTCGAAGGAACCGCCGCGCGGGTCTATTTCCAGAGCTTCTCCCGAATGCTCAAGCGGCGCGATGACGACGGTGTTGGGCTGACGTTCGATTTCGCGGGTCGGAACAGGCGGCCGGCCCGGGATCCGGTCAACGCGCTGCTGTCGCTGGCCTACTCGCTGCTGGCCAAGGATCTGACCGTCGTAACGCAGGCCGTGGGGTTCGATCCATTCTTGGGCTTCTACCATCGACCGCGCTATGGGCGGCCGGCGTTGGCGCTGGACCTGATGGAGGAATTCCGGCCGATCATCGCCGACTCGATCGTGCTGACCGCGATGAATACAGGCGTCGTTCAGCCGGATGACTTCATCAATCGCGCCGGCGCCGTCTCCTTGACGGATTCAGGGCGAACGCGATTCCTCCGGCTCTACGAACGAAGGATGGACGAGCTCGTGACTCATCCCATTTTCGGCTATCGGATCTGCTACCGCCGCGTACTGGAAGTGCAGGCACGTCTCTTGGCACGTTTCCTCGCAGGGGAGATCCCCGAGTACCCCGGCTTTCAGACGAGGTAGCGGCATGAGGAGCATCTACGTCGTCTGCTACGACATCTCGAACGACCACCGGTTGCGCCGCGTGTACAAGATCATGCGCGGGTTCGGCCAACACATCCAGTTCTCGGTCTTCAGGTGCGAGCTGTCCCCGCGCGAGCGCATCGAGATGATCGCCGCATTGACCCCCGTCATCAATCACGACGAAGATCAGGTCTTGCTCGTCGACGTTGGCCCCGCCGACGGTCGCGGTGCCGCGGTCTTCCAGTCGCTCGGCCGGCCATATCTTTCGCCCCAGCGCCACGCCATCGTGGTGTAGGCTCGTCAGAGCCATCGTGGTCTCTGACAACTGGATAGCCAACATGATGTTCCCCGACGCGAGCGGCGAGGTGATGAGACCCGGCACCGTGTCGCTCGCGGATGCGGCTGAACTTGAAAGCTCGCGAATATGCGGGCAAACGTTGGAGCTGACCGCGAGCGTTCGACGACATTTGCCCGAGGAACGGCTGAGAAAACTACGGCGCTCGCAACGCGGGTCTCAAATCCGCTCAATGACTCCGATTTCTCCGCGAGCCCTCTCCGTCGGCTACCGCCGACGGCCCCATTGA
>DASZVW010000778.1:0-4521 GCA_035546895.1 Polyangia bacterium | reverse complement strand
GAGGCGTACCACTCGGTCACCGTGTCGGTGCGCGATCCGGTCGTGTGGCAGGAGCCCGATCTGATCGTGCGCCACGGGCAGCGGTTCGAGATCCGGCGCGAGGGCGAGCGCTGCGCGGCGCTGGCGGTGGATCGCGGCGGCGCCCGCCCGTACGCCTGCACGATCTATGAGAACCGGCCCAGGCCCTGCCGCGAATTCGCCGCCAACGGGCGGCACTGTTTGGATGCGCGCCGGCGCGTCGGGCTGTCGGTGAGAGCGGCGTAGTCGCCGATGTCCGAGACCGTCGATCTGTTCGTTCCACTCTCCGACGCGGACGAGCCGCTGGCCAAGCTGGTCGAGCGCGCGCTGGGCTGGAGGTCCGGCGGGGCAGGGGAGCTGCGGGTCCTGCGGCGCTCGCTCGACGCGCGCAAGGGGCGGCCGCTCGGCCACCGGCTGCGGGTCTCGGTCTCCCGGCCCGGCGAGCCGGTCGGTCCCGCGGCGCCGCCACGCGCGGTGCGCCACTGGCCGGCCGGCCGGCCGATCCCGCGCGTCGTCGTGATCGGCGCCGGGCCGGCGGGGACCTGGGCCGCGCTGCGCCTGGCCGAGGGAGGCGTCCCGGTCACGATCCTCGAGCAAGGCAAGCCGGTCCAGCCGCGACGGCACGATCTCGCGCTCATCACGCGTGGCACGCTGACCGCCAGCTCGAACTACTGCTTCGGCGAGGGGGGCGCGGGGACCTACTCCGACGGCAAGCTGTACACGCGCGCCAAGGACCACGCCGGAATCGCCGAGGTGATCGGCGATCTGATGCGCTTCGGCGCGCCGCCGGAGATCGAGATCGAATCGCGCCCGCACGTCGGCTCGAACCGGTTGCCCAAGGTGCTGACCGCGCTGCGCGCGCACCTGGCGGCGCTGGGCGTCGAGCACCGCTTCGAGACGGCCGCCCGCGGGCTGGTGATCGAGCGCGGGCGCGTGCGCGCGGTGCGCGTCGACGGCGGCGAGGTCCCGGCCGACGTGGTGATCCTGGCGGTCGGCCACTCGGCGCGCGCCGTCTACGCCTGGGCGGCGGCGGGCGGGATCGCGCTGGCCCGCAAGCCGATCGCCGTCGGCGTCCGGATCGAGCACCCGCAGCCGCTCATCGATCGCATCCAGTACGGCCCCGCCGCCGGCCACCCCAAGCTGCCGCCGGCGTTCTACGAGCTGACCGCCAGCGCGGGCGAGCGCGGCGTCTACAGCTTCTGCATGTGCCCCGGCGGCTGGATCGTGCCGGCGGCGACCGAGCCCGACGGGGTGGTGGTGAACGGGATGAGCCTCTCGCGGCGCGACTCGCCGTTCGCCAACGCGGGCCTGGTGGTCTCCGTCTCCGCCGGGGACTTCGGCCCCGACGCCGCCGGCCCGCTGGCGGGGATCGCCTTCCAGCGCGCGATCGAGCAGGCGGCGTTCCGCGCGGGCGGCGGGCGGTTCCGCGCGCCGGCGCAGCGGCTGGGCGACTTCCTGGCCGGCCGGGCGGGCGGCGCGCTCGGCGCCTCCAGCTACCGACCCGGCCTTCAGCCCGCGGACCTGGCGGCGGTGCTGCCGCCGTTCGTGGTGGAGGCGATGCGCGCGGGGCTGCGCCAGATCGGCGCCCGCATCCCCAGTTTTCTCCTCTCCGAGGCGCTGCTCATCGCCGCCGAGACGCGGACCAGCGCGCCGGTGCGCCTCTTGCGCGATCCGATCACGCTGGTGTCGCCGTCCGCCGAGGGGCTCTACCCCTGCGGCGAGGGGGCCGGCTACGCGGGCGGGATCGTGAGCGCGGCGCTCGACGGCGCCCGCGTCGCCGAGCGGATCCTCGCCCGCGCTTAGCTGGCGCGGGCCTTAGTTGGCGGGGGCGATGGCGCTCAGGACCTGGCGGAGCCAGCTGCGCTGGTCGTCGGTGATCACCTCGAAGCGGACGCCGGCGTTGAAGCGCTCGTCGTCGCTCTCGGCGCACCAGGCGACCCGCGCCTTGACCCACAGCGGGGGCGTGTCGCTCTCCACGTCGTCGACGACCAGGAAGAGGCCCAGCACCAGCTCCTGCCCCTCTTCGAGCGGGCGGTCGGAGGTGAGGCCGGCGCCCCCTTCGGAGAGGTCGCGGGTGGTGGTGGTGAAGACCGCCTCGGGCGTACGGACCTCGGCGGACATGCGGATGTCGACGCGCTGGTGTTGGCGGCGGCTGGGGGCGCGGGGGGGCGGGGCTGGCATGTTCAGTACGCGAACGGATCGTCAGGATCGGCCGCCCGCTGTAGCGGGTAGCCGAGATCGTCGGCGTCGCCCTGCATCCCCCCGGGTGCCAGCGTGCCGTCGAGGAAGCCGACGAACATGTCCAGGTACCTGGCGCGCTCGTCGTCGATCTTCACGAACTTGACCCCCACCTGATAGGCGCCGAACAGCGCCGTGCACCAGGCGACGCGGCCGTCGATCTTCAGCGGCTCGGAGACGCCGTCCTCGCCGAACGTCAGCACCAGCTCCAGCGAGACCTCGGCGTCGCGGGCGATCGGCTGGCTGGTCACCAGGCAGAGGCCGGCCCGCGACAAGTCTCGGGTCCGGGCGTCGAGCTTCTCGTTCGCCACCGACACCTCGACCTGGACATCGACGTTGTAGCGCGGATGCTGGCGGCGCGAGGGGCGGGCGGCTTCCGTCATGGCTCCGAGCGAGACTCTCCCTCGATCGGGCGGTGGTGCGCAAGGCGGCTGAAGGCGTCGCCCGTCAGGGCGTCGAGCTCGGCCTCGATCTCGGCGATGCGCAGCTCCCGTCTGGAACCTGGAAGCATGTCCAGGTCATCGGCGGTCGCCGATTCGGCCTTGAGCCGCCGCCGCTCGAAGTAGAGGCGGATCACCAGCGACTCGATCTCCCGCCGCGTGTCGGCCGTCCGCAGGGCCTGGAACTGGGCCCCGACCTCGTCGGGGTTGAAGATGATCTTGCTCAGGTCCCAGGTCGCTCGGGCCTGGTAACGCACGTCGTTGTTGCTGTCGATGCCGACCGGCGCCAGCGCGGCGCTGTCGGTGGGCGTCCCCAGATCGACCGACTCGGTGCGGGCGAACCGGCGGTCGGCCATGAGGCGCAGCTCCGGCAGCCAGCCGGCGAAGCGGGCGCGGGCGACGAGCGAGCGGGCGCGCTCCGGCTCGGCCAGGACCAGCGCGGTGGCCGCCGCCCGCAAGGCGGCCACCGGGGGATCCTCGGCCGCCAGCGCTCGCAGCGCCGCGGGATCGAGCGCGCGGGGCCGGCGCGGGCGGCGCGGGGCGGGCTCGCCCACCGGCAGCCGCTCGTCGGGATCGGCCGCCGGGAGCGGCAGGGGGAGGGGGCGGGACCGCGGCGTCTCCGGTGGCTCGCGCGGGCGAGCCTCGCTGGGCGGGACGGACTGGACCTGGAGGAGCGCGAGCAGCATCGCGCCCGTGAAGGTGATCATCGCAGAGCCTCTCTTTCTTGCAGGACTGATTCGAGACGCGCCTCGCTCTCGCCGTCGCCGTCGGCCGAGGCGCCGGCCGCGAGGTCGATCTGCTCCCGCGCGAGCGCCTGGTCGCGCCGGGCCCGCTCCGCCGCCACCGTCGTCGGATCGAGGCGTCGCGGGCCGCGGCCGAGCGGGAAGGTCAGCAGCAACATCACCTCCCAGGCCCGCTTGTCGGTCGTCCGCTCGGCGCCGAACAGGGTGGTGACCCAGGGCCAGGGGAGGGCGGAAGCGTCGAGGCGGCCAATCGAGAGCGGCGCGAAGCCGGCCGTCGGGGCGACGCCGTCCGCCCGCGCGGCCCCGTCTTCGTCGGTGGTCGTCAGATCGAGCGCGGCGAGACCGCCGTCGGCCGCCAGCCAGGTCCGGGCGCCGACCGTCGCCGCGCCGGCCACCGAGCGGCCGAGCGTCTCCCGCCGCTCGCCCCAGGCGGTCCCGTCGGGCGAGGTCCAGACGCCGAGCCCGGTGGCGACGAAGCGCGCCCCCGGCGCGGGGCCGCAGGCCAGCGCCCGCACCGGCGGCCGGTCGGCCGTTCGGATCGGGGCGCCGCCGGCGGTCCAGCGGTAGACGCCGTCGTCGGCCAGCGCCAGCGCGGTGTCGCCGCACACCACCAGCGCGTCGGCCGGGCGGGCGAGGATCCGTTCAGCGGTCCCGCCGCCCAGGACCTGGATGCCGTCGTCGTCGGCGACCAGCGCCGTGCCGTCGCCCCAGAGCGCCAGCGCGCGCGGGCGCCCGGTCAGGCCCGCGGCCACGGTGAAGTCGCCGCCGCCGCCGTCCGGATCGCCGCTGCGCCGGAACAGGAGGTCCTCCGTCGCCGCCACGACGGTGGTCCCCGCGACGGCCACCGCCAGCAGGTCGCGCCCGTCGAGGCCGGCTGGGCGGCAGCCCCCCTCGTCGCCTCGGAACACGCCCGAGGAGGTGGCGATCCAGACCGCGTCGCCGCCGCGATCGGCCGCCAGCGCGCGGGGGAGGACGCCGCCGTCGAGCGCGGGGCGCGGGCGGCGCTTCCGCCCCAGCCCCTCGTCCTCGAGCGCGTCCTCGGCCTCGGGCGAGCTGTCGTCGTCCGGCAGTCCGGCGGCCCG
>DASZVW010000777.1:0-3321 GCA_035546895.1 Polyangia bacterium | reverse complement strand
CAACGCCGCCGCCTACACCGACGTCGACGGCGCCGAGGCGGCGCCGGAGCTGGCCCAGGCGGTGAACGGGCAGGGGGCCGAGAACGTGGCGCGCGCCGCCCGGGCGATCGGCGCCGCGGTGGTCCATTACTCGACCGACTTCGTCTTCGACGGCACCCTCGAGCGGCCCTACGACGAGCGCGACCCGCCGTCGCCGCAAGGGGCCTACGCCCGCAGCAAGGTCGCCGGCGACGCGCGGGTGGCGGCCGCGACGCCGCGCCACTTCATCGTGCGCGTCGGGTGCCTGTACGGCCGCGGCGGCCGGAACTTCCCCTCGACCGTCGTCCGCCGCCTGCGCGCCGGCGAGACCCTGCGCGCCGACCGGGACCGGCGCGTCTCCCCGACCTGGGTGCGCGAGCCGGCGCGCGTCTCGGCGGCGCTGGCGCGCACCGCCTTCTACGGCCTCTACCACTGCACCGCCCAGGGAGAGACGACCTGGGCCCGAGTTCGCGCGCCGGATGGCCGCCCACCTCGGCCTCCCGGACGCGCGCGTCGAGGCCCTGCCGACCGCGTCCGTGAACCTGCGGGCGTCCCGGCCGGCCCGCGCGATCCTCGACAACCGGGCGCTGCGTGAACGGGGGCTCGACACGCTCGCACCCTGGGAAGACGGGCTCGCGGGCTACCTGGCCGAGGCGCCCCCCGCGATCGCCCGATCGTAAATGTCCGATAAGAAATATTCTGTCAACTAACGCCGGCCGTGCGAACGCCCCCAAAGACGAAGGCCCCCCGCCACCGGGCGGCGACGGAGGGCCTTTCGAGAGCGACCGGCGAGACGCTTACTGCGTCTTCAGCCCGGCGTAGACGAGCGCGGCGTGGAAGAACTGCGTGTTCGAGTTGTTCCCGGTCGTCATCAGGACGTCCTCGATCGGCATCCCGACGTAGACCAGCGTCGAGGTGCCGGCGAGGCCGACCTTCTTGCGGCCGACGGCGATCGCCGCCGCGATCGGCGTGCCGGTGGAGTCCGGATCGGTCATGACGGTGACCAGCGGGACCGGCGGGTTCGTGCCGGTGGTCGGGTTGATCACGTCGCCGGTGCTGGGGATCGGCGAGTCCTTGATGACGTGGAACGACTCGCCGGCGAACGCCGTCCCCGTCACCCCGGTGGCCGTGTAGGTGACGTGGTCGAGGTCGCCGTCGTCGGCGTCGCCCATCGCGCCGATGTAGGTGGCCAGGAAGTCGTCCGTCTCGGCGGTCGTGTCCCAGTCGCCCTGGTGGCGATCGTAGACCAGGTCCTGGGAGAACATGAGCAGCGTGTGCCCCCCCTGGTCGAGCCAGTCGGCCAGGATCGCCTCCTGCACGTCGGAGAGCGTGGGGTCGTCGCCGCCGTAGTCGTTGCCGGTGTACCAGACGATCGTCGAGTAGTTCTTGAGATCCGCGGTCGTCGGCGAGGTGGTGGGCGCGCCGCTGGGGACGATGAAGGTCTGATAGCTGATGCTCTCGCCCTTGAGGAGGGTCGTGAACAGCGTGTCCGAGGCCGACGCCGTGGCGGTGGTGTCGGTCGGGTCGGCGTTGTTGGCGCTGGCATCGTTGTCGACCAGCAGCGTGCTGGCCGCCGCGGTCACGGTGAGCGGCAGGTCGACGGTGGCCGTCTCGCTGCCCGAGGTGGCCGCGACCTGCAGCGTGTAACTCCCGGCCGTGATGCCGGTGGTCCCGATGTTCACCGTCAGGGTCGTGGTGCCCGCGGTCGCCGGGTTGGGCGCGAAGGTGGCGGTCACGCCGGATCCCGTAATGCTGTTGGGCACGTTGAGCGTGAACATAATGGGGTTGTTGAAGGTGGCCGAGCCGACGTCGCGGTCGATGGTGATGTTCACGGCCTGCATCCCGCCGAGCGGGAGCGACAGCGCGGTCGGCTGCACGGTGAACGAGTAGTCGCTGGCCTGCGAGCCGCCGGTGCCGGTCGAGCCGCCGGTGGCGCTGGCGCCGCCCGACCCGGTCGATCCGCCGGTGGCGCTCGAACCGCCTTTGCCGGTGGTCCCCGTCCCGCCCGTCCCCATCTTCCCGCCACTGCTGCCGCCGCACCCGACGGCGGCCAGCAGGAGCGCGACCGATCCCAAGGAAGTGAGTCTCCGCGTCTTCACGTTGGTGTTCTTCTTTCTGTGAGGGGTTCGTTGAAGGTTGCCCGTGCCCGTCCGGGCTCGACGATACACCTCAGCCGCAGGGCCTGTCATCTGACCGGCCAGCGACGGGCGGGCCGTGGGTTCGCGAGCGCTTTCGATCCGGAACAACGCTCGCCTCTCGGCAGAATTTCGCAGAAAAGAGAGCCGTGCTTGGTGCCGGGGGCCTGTGCTACCCTAGAGCCGGAGCCCGATGGACTTCGACGAGTTCGAACAGCTGGTCTTGAAGGTGCTGTTCGAGACCGACGTCCCGGTGACCGCGGCCCACGTCGCCTACCTCGGGCGGGTCTCGGTCCGCACCGCCGAGAAGCACCTGGCGCGGATGGTCGAGCACGGCACCCTGAACGTGCGCACCAACACCGCCGGCGTCGTGGAGTACGTCTACCCGGGGCGGAAGCCGATCGCGGCGCAGCTCCACCCCGGCATGGCCGAGACGGCGCTGGGCCCCCCGCCCATCTCCACCGGCGACTCGTTCTTCCTGACCGTCCGCCCGCGCCCGAGCCCGGTCACGGCGGTGATGCTGTCGATGTTGATCCCGGGCGCCGGCCACATCTACGCCGGGCGCGCCGGGGCCGGCGTGGCCTGGATGGCCACCACGCTCATGGGCTACGCCTGCTGCTTCCTGCCCGGCCTCTTCCTGCACGGGCTCTGCCTGGTGAGCGCCGCGCAGACCAGGCGCGGCGCCTGAGCGCCCTCAGCTCGCCCGCGGCTCGCCGCTCGGCGGCGCTTCCAGGCTCTCCTCTTTTTGCTTCTTGAGCTGCCGGAGCCCGTCGAGCGCCTTCTGGACCGCGGGCGTCGCCGCCCCGCTCGCCTCGATGCCGGCCAGCGCGTCGCCCAGCGCCTTGACGTCGGCGACCACCCGCTGGCGCACCGCCTCGTGCATCTCGCGGAACGACGAGTAGAACTCCTGCAGCTCGTCGCCCTTCCGCAGCCCGGCCGGCGCCGGCATCATCCGGTTGTCGCGCACGCGCGCGAACAGGCTGGTGATCTTGTACAGCGGCCCCACCACCTTGTGGGTGATGAGGATGCCGACCGCGCTGATCGAGAGGACCAGCACGATCCCGAAGCCGATGATCCCCCAGAGGACGATGCGGTCGCTGTTGGCGAACTGCTTCTGCAGCTCCTGCGCGGTGGCCGGATCGGCGAGGCCGGTGAACAGGATGATGCG
>DASZVW010000776.1:0-4681 GCA_035546895.1 Polyangia bacterium | reverse complement strand
TTGGCGGTGATCGAGAAGGTGGCGGTGCCGGCGCAGGTGGTCGACCCGTCGGCCGACTGCGCGGTCAGCGTGATGGTGTAGCCCGCGCCGGCCGGGATGCCGCCGACCGTGAACGCCAGCGAGGTGGCCGCCGTCAGGTTGACGGTGCCGGAGGTCGAGAAGCCGCCCGGACCGGCGATCGTGTAGCTGGCGCTCGAGAGCGCGCCGCCGGCGCCGCTCAGCACCAGCCCGATGGCGCCGCTGTTTTCGCTGTCGACCGCGCCGCCGGCGCCCTTGTTGGCGCAGCCGGTGAGAGCCGGGGAGGCGGCCAGCGCCGCCCAGGCCAGAACCGAAGCAAGACGAATAGACGTTTTCACATGCCCCTCCAGAGTTTTTGAAATCGGGGTCACGCCCGATTCCGCGCGAAGGACTGTGCCCGGCCGTCGTTCCGGGGATGGTTACGAAAGAGCTACGATTCCATGTGGTTAGCTGTCACAAACCGTTCGATTTCCGGAGAGTCGCCGGGCGCCCGGGCCCCGGCGAGGGCGTCCCGGCCGGCGCCGAAAATGGCGGGAAATTTGACGGGCTGTCGGTCTGGGTAGTCTGATGTAGGTGTTAGCCCACCTCTGACTACGAGGACCACGATGGCCGCCAGCACGAAAACGTCCGCTCCCGCTGAAGCCGGGTCGAAGGGGACCCGCCAGAACCGCCGCCGCGAGATCAGCGGCATCCTGCTCCTGGCCGGCGGTCTGTTCGCGCTGGCGTCGCTGGTGTCGATGCAGCGGGGGGGCGATCCGTTGATGGGCCCGGGCGGCGCCGCGGTGGCCGCGGGGATCTACGCGCTGTTCGGGCTCGGCGCCTACCTGGTGATCGCCGCCATGGGGGCGGCCGCCGTGCGCTGCTTCCGCGGGCGGCCGATGGTCGACGGCCTCCGCGAGGGGGCCGGCGGGCTGTTCGTGCTCTCGGCGGTGGTGGTGCTGCTGCACCTGCCGTTCGCCGACGGCGACGTCGTCTCGCACGGCCCGGGCGGCTTGTTCGGCCAGTGGCTGGGCGAGGTGGGCGCCAGCTTCATCGGCGCCGTCGGCGCGGCGCTGGCGGCCACCACGATGATGGTGGTCGGGATCCTGCTGGTCACCGAGATCAGCCTGCAGGAGGCGACGGTGGTCCTCGCCTGGGCGGCGCGCCAGGTGCGGCGCATGGTGGTTGCCGGGGCGATCGCCGCCTGGCGGACGGCGCGGGCGGCCTTCCCCGAGAAGGACGACGCCGGCGATCTCCAGGCGGACCACGAGGCCGAGGCCGAGGAGAAGGAGATCGCCATCGTCGAGCCGGTGCGCGCGGCGGAGCCGGAGGCCGAGGCCGAGCCGGAGTCCGAGGCGGTCCCGGTGCCGGTCGAGCCGCAGGAGAGCGCGGGGATCCGCGTCGGCGCCGCCCGCAGCGTCACCGACGAGGTCGACGAGGAGCGGGCGGCGATGGCCGCCATCGTGGCCGAGGTGGCGGCGGTCGAGCGGGTGGCGCCCGAAGCCGAAGAGGCCGAGGCGGCGCCCGTGGTCTCGGCGGCGCCGGTCGCTCCGCCCGAGGCGCCCATCATCGTCGAGTCGGCGTCGCTGGCCCGCATGCGCCAGGAGGCGCTCGACGCCCAGGCCGACGTCGAGGAGGCCGAGAAGACGCCCGAGGAGAAGATGGGGTTCATCAAGCTCTCGGACGGCGCCTTCCAGCTGCCGACCGCCGATCTGCTGGAGTACGTCCCGCCGCCCGCGCACGACACCGACAAGCAGCAGCTCTACGACATGGCCGAGCGGCTCGAGCAGGCGATGAGCAACTACGGCGTGCGCGGCAAGGTGAAGGAAATCCACATGGGTCCCGTGGTCACCATGTACGAGTTCGCCCCCGCCCCCGGCACGCGCACCGGCAAGATCGCGAATTTGGAGAAGGACCTGGCGATGGCGCTGGAGGCGCAGGCGGTCCGCATCGTGGCCCCCATCCCCGGCAAGGCGGTGGTCGGCGTCGAGGTGCCGAACCTGGCGCGCGAGACCGTCTACCTGAAGGAGATCCTGCAGGACGGCTGCTTCACGGGCGCCGCCTCCAAGCTGCAGGTGGCGCTGGGCAAGGACATCAAGGGGGCGCCGGTCAGCGTGAACCTGGCCAAGATGCCGCACCTGCTGGTCGCCGGCACCACCGGCTCGGGGAAGTCGGTGGCGGTGAACGGGATGATCACCAGCGTGCTCTACAACGCGTCACCGGAAGAGGTCCGCTTCATCATGGTCGACCCCAAGATGCTGGAGCTCTCGATCTACGAGGGGATCCCGCACCTGCTGCTGCCGGTGGTGACCGATCCCAAGAAGGCCAACCTGGCGCTGCGCTGGGCGGTCGACGAGATGGAGCGGCGCTACGAGCTGCTGGCCAAGACCGGCGTGCGCGACATCGCCAGCTACAACGCCCGGGTCGACAGCGACGCCAACAAGGCCGCGCCGGCGCCCGAGGCCGAGGCCAAGCAGAAGAAGATCCGCGTGGTGCTGGCCGGGGCCGACGGGACCGAGCAAGAGGTCGACCTCGACGCCGCCGCCGAGATCACCGTCGGCGAGGGGAGCGAGGGCGACAGCG
The DNA here is from genome assembly GCA_035546895.1 of Polyangia bacterium. Classification (GTDB taxonomy): domain Bacteria; phylum Myxococcota_A; class Polyangia; order Fen-1088; family Fen-1088; genus JADGRB01. The sequence goes on along the minus strand of DASZVW010000776.1, from coordinate 2,101 downwards.
GCGGGATCGTCAGCTACGAGACGCCCAGCGACGAGGACCTGTCGGACGCGGCGGCGGCCGCGCAGGCGGCCCGCGACGCCGCGCGGGCGCTGGCCGACCAGGAGAAGCCGACCAAGCTCCCCTACATCGTGATCGTCATCGACGAGTTCGCCGACCTCATGATGGTGGCTCCCAAGGACGTGGAGACCAGCGTGGCGCGCCTGGCCCAGAAGGCGCGCGCGGCGGGGCTGCACCTCATCCTGGCCACGCAGCGGCCGTCGGTGGACGTCATCACCGGCCTCATCAAGGCCAACTTCCCCAGCCGGATCGCGCTGCAGGTGGCCTCGAAGATCGACTCCCGGACTATCCTCGACCAGCCGGGCGCGGAGACGCTGCTCGGCAACGGCGACATGCTGTTCTCCGACCGCGGGACCAAGCTCCGCCGTATCCATGGCGCCTTCCTCTCCGACGACGAGGTGCACCGGGTGGTCGACTTCCTCAAGAAGCAGGCCAAGCCGGTGTACGACATGGACATCCTCAAGCCGCGCGACGAGGAGGGGGAAGAGGGGGGCGCGCCGGCCGAGCGGTTCAACGACGAGCTCTACGACCAGGCGGTGGCCATCGTCTGCGACACCCGCCAGGCGTCGGTCTCGTACATCCAGCGGCGGCTGCAGATCGGCTACAACCGCGCCGCGCGCATGGTCGAGCAGATGGAGCGCGACGGGATCGTCGGCCCCACCAACGGCGCCAAGCCGCGCGACGTGCTGGCGCCCCAGGGGGAGTACCTGGCGGCGGGCGGGTAGGGGGCGCCGCCGTGCTCGCGCAGGCAGCCCTTTCTGTTTGAGAGAGCGGGGGCCGCTCGACTAGACTCGGCCGCTCGGTGATCAGCACGGCAGCCGCCACCTCCGGCCGCGAAATCCCCCGCCACTTCGCTCCTCTCGACGGGCTGCGTGGGGTGGCGATCCTCGCGGTGGTCGTGGCCCACATCATGGAGTGGACGTACGGTGCCGCCTGGTGGGGATGGAGAGGCATGGCCGAGAATGGCGTGCTGCTGTTCTTCGTCCTGAGCGGCTTCCTCATCACGAGCATCATGTTTCGTGAGGAGGCGGCTCACCGTCGCGTCGACCTGCGGGCCTTTTACATGCGGCGGGCGCTCCGCCTGCTGCCCGCGCTGATTCTCTACGTGGGGACGGTCGCGGTGCTCAAGCGGGCCGGCCTGATTCGCCACGAGTCCTGGATCTCGGTGCTGGCGGCGCTCGCGTACCTCCGGAACATCTTCGGCCACGGCCCCGCCCTCGGCCATCTCTGGTCGTTGTCTCTCGAGGAGCAGTTCTATCTGACCTGGCCGGTCCTGTTCGTGCTCTCGGGGCGACGTCGGCTGTCCCTCATCGTGACCATCCTGGTCGGCATGGCTATCTGGCGGGGGGGCGCCATCGCCCTTCATCTCACGAACGTCGTCGACGGGCACGTCTACTCCCGTCCCTGGTTTCGCTATGACTCGATCTTGTACGGCTGCTTCGTCGCTGCCCTTCGCCAGCTCCGGCCGGTGGGGCCGACGCCCGAAGGGGCCTGGCGAATCCTGGCTCTGACCGTCGGGCTTTCACTCGTTGCCGCCGCCTCCGCCATCGAGATGGGGTCGGCGCTCATGCCTGTCCAGGTGACGCTGGCGTCGATCGGGATGACTGCCCTGCTCTGGTACGCCGTGACCTGCCGCGCCGGCGATCCGAGCTATGCCATCCTGGCGTCGCGCCCCCTGGTCTTCCTGGGGAAGATCTCTTACTCGCTGTACCTCTGGCAGGGGCTCTTCATCGAGTTGCCGTCGCCGGCGTTGGGCGAGAAAGCGTGGAGCCGCCTGCATTCATTCCCGCTCAACCTGGTGCTGGCGCTGCTGGCGGCGGTGGGCTCACACTACCTCCTCGAGCGACCATTCCTGCGTCTCAAGCGGCGCTTCGAGCGCGCGACTCTCCGACTCGAGGTCGCGCCGGCTCCACCACTCGGTTAGGATCGCCGTGATGCCGACCTTCTCCTTGGCGTTTCTGCTGTTCGTCGCCATGCCCAGCCCTGGCCGCCTCGACCTCAACACCGTCGTCGAGAAGGTCCAGAGGAGGTACGACGGCGCCAG
>DASZVW010000775.1:0-10350 GCA_035546895.1 Polyangia bacterium | reverse complement strand
TGGAGCTGCGCGACCTGCTCGACCCGGCCACCGTGGCCGACATCCGGCGGCTCGAGGGGGCCAAGGCGCAGGGCGGGTCGATCCCGGCGCTGGAGCGCGCCGTCTCGGCGCTGCGGGCGCGCGCCGACGCCCTCGACGGCGCCGCCCGCGCCATGCGCGAGGCCGCGCGCACGCCGCGCTGACGGCGTGGCGTCCCCCGGATACACTGCGCTCCCGATGGGTCGCCCGGCGCTGATCGCGCTCTCGCTCCTGGCGATGACCGGCGCCGCGCGCGCCCAGGCCGACGGCGCCGCGGAGACCGAGCGCTACACGCTGCGCGCCGAGCTGGGGCTCGAGGTCGACAGCAACGCCCACCGCGCCGAGATCGTCGCCGCCGCCGACAACCCGCCGCTGATCGCCTCGGCGGTCGAGCGGCTGGTCCTGGCCGGGACGCTCTCCGACGCGGTCGGCGACGGGCAGCTCCTCACGCTGGGGGCCACCGCCGCCGGCAAGATCTTCGACGCCCCCGCGGCGCGGGACGAGGACGTGGCCATCGCCCAGTCCTCGCTCGCCTGGGCGCAGACGTTCTCCCCGACGGGGACGCTCACCCTGTCGGGCGCCTACTACGAGGCGTTCCAGCGCCAGGCCGCCAACCTGGTCGACGCCACCGAGCGGCGCGACTTCCGCTCGCTGGCCCCCACGGCGCAGCTCGGCTGGCTGGTCGCCGAGCACCTCGATCTGTCGATGAGCGCCGGGTACCGCTGGTTCGTGTTCAAGCCCGATCGCGACGACGACTTCCAGGCCCCGGCGGCCGCCGCCGAGCTGCGCTGGGCGCGCCAGACCGACGGCGACGCCGACTGGGAGGCCAGCGTCGGCGCCGCCTACGAGCAGCGGACGTTCGGGGGACCGGCGCTGACCCTCGCCTGCCCGTCGTGGGAGATCACGGTGCTGCCGGCGGGGCTGGCCTGCTCGGGCCCCGACACGCGCCGCGACGACTTCGTGATGAGCCACCTCGACGTCCAGCGCGTCGGGCGGGTGCTGCTCGGCGCCGGGTACGCCTTCCACGACAACCGCTCCAACAGCTACGGCGAGACGGTCGTCCGGCACGTCGTGACCGCGCGCTTCGCGGCGCCGCTCCCCGGCGGCCTCACCCTGGCGGCGCGGGCCGAGCTCCTGTTCGCCTTCTACGCCCAGCCGCAGGTGATCGGCGAGATCGCCGCCGGCAACAGCTTCTCCAGCATCGAGAGCATCGACGACGAGAACCGCTCCAGCGTGCGCGTCGACCTGTCGCGCGATCTCGGCGATCGGCTGCGGCTGGTGGCGCGCTACACGTTCTACGCCAACGAGATCGCCAACGACTCGCCCGTCAGCTACCGGCGCCAGACCTTCCTGCTGTCGGTGGTCGGCGGGCGCGAGAAGTGAGCGCCCCAAATGAAAACGGCGAGCCGGGGGAACCGGCTCGCCGCTTCGAACGGTCGTGAGAGGCGCGGGCGCGCTTACATCATCCCGCCCATGCCGCCGCCGCCCGGCGCGGGGGCCGGCGGCTCCTCCTTCGGGCGCTCCACGATGAGCGCCTCGGTGGTGACCAGCAGCGAGGCGACCGAGGCCGCGTTCTGCAGCGCCGAGCGGACGACCTTGGTCGGGTCGATCACGCCCGCCTCGACGAGGTCCTCGAACTCGTCGGTGGCGGCGTTGTAGCCGAAGGCGCCCTTCCCTTCGCGCACGCGGTTGACGACGATCGACCCCTCCTTGCCGGCGTTGGTGGCGATCTGCCGGCAGGGCTCCTCGCAGGCGCGGCGGACGATCGAGACGCCGATCGCCTGCGCCTCCGAGAGCCCCTCGATCTTCTCGGTCGAGGCGAGCGCGCGCACCAGCGCGACGCCGCCGCCGGGGACGATCCCCTCCTCGACGGCCGCGCGCGTGGCGTGCAGCGCGTCCTCGACGCGCGCCTTCTTCTCCTTCATCTCGGTCTCGGTCGCCGCGCCGACGCGGATGACCGCCACGCCGCCGACCAGCTTGGCCAGCCGCTCCTGCAGCTTCTCGCGGTCGTAGTCGCTGGTGGTGTCCTCGACCTGGGCGCGGATCTGCTTCACCCGCGCCTCGATCTCCGGCTTCTTGCCGGCGCCGTCGACGATGGTGGTGTTGTCCTTGTCGATGGTGATCCGCTTGGCGCGGCCGAGGTCCTTGAGGGTCACGCTCTCCAGCTTGATCCCCAGGTCCTCGGTGATGGCCTGGCCGCCGGTGAGCACCGCGATGTCCTTCAGCATGTCCTTGCGGCGATCGCCGAAGCCCGGCGGCTTGACGGCCGCCACGTGCAGCGTGCCGCGCAGCTTGTTGACCACCAGCGTGGCCAGCGCCTCACCCTCGATCTCGGCGATGATGAGCAGCGGCTTCCCCGAGCGGGCCACCTGCTCGAGCACCGGCAAGAGGTCCTTCATGCTGCTGATGTTCTTCTCGTGGATGAGCACGAAGGGGTCGTCCAGCTTGACCTCCATCCGCTCGGCGTCGGTCACGAAGTAGGGCGAGATGTAGCCGCGGTCGAACTGCATCCCCTCGACCACGTCCAGCGTCGTCTCCATCGACTTGGCCTCCTCGATGGTGACCACCCCCTCCTTGCCGACCTTCTCCATCGCCTCGGCGATCGTCTTGCCGATGAACTCGTCGCCGTTGGCGCTGATGGTCCCGACCTGGGCGACGTCCTTCTGCCCCTTGGTCGGCTTGGAGATCTTCTTGAGCGACTCGACGATCTTCTCGACCGCCTTGTCGATGCCGCGCTTGAGGTCCATCGGGTTGTGCCCGGCGGCCACCATCTTGGCCCCCTCGCGGAAGATCGCCTGCGCGAGGACGGTCGCCGTGGTGGTCCCGTCGCCGGCGGTGTCGGAGGTCTTGGAGGCGACCTCCTTGACCATCTGGGCGCCCAGGTTGGCGAACTTGTCCTCGAGCTCGATCTCCTTGGCCACGGTCACGCCATCCTTGGTCACCGTCGGGGCGCCCCAGGACTTCTCGATGACGACGTTGCGGCCGCGCGGCCCCAGCGTCGCCTTGACCGTGTCGGCCAGCGCGTTGACGCCGGCCAGGATGCGGGAGCGACCCGCCTCGTCGAACAGGATCTCTTTGGCTGCCATGGGTCTCTCCTTTACTTCTCGATGACGCCGAGGATGTCGTCCTCGCGCAGAATCAGGTGGTCGACGCCGTCGATCTTGATCTCGTTGCCGCTGTACTTGCCGAACAGGACGCGGTCGCCCTTCTTCACGGTGAGCGGCCGCAGGTTCCCCTTGTCGTCGGCCTTGCCGTTGCCGACGGCGATCACCTCGGCCTCGGCCGGCTTCTCCTTGGCGGTGTCGGGGATGATGATCCCCCCCTTGGTCTTCTCCTCCTCGGCGATGCGACGCACGAGCACGCGATCCTGCAGCGGACGAACTTTCATCTCTCTCCCTCCCGAACTTGTTTGTGAGCGGCGCGGAGGCCGCGGGTGATCACCTTGGCACTCACCTTGGATGAGTGCCAGCGCGGGACTTTAGTCGCAAACCCTTCCGAGTCAACGGGTTGGGCCGCCCCTCTGGCATCCAGGAACCGGCGCTGCCAGCGCGATGTGTGCTTATCTATTCGAAATCATTCGGCAATTCGTTGACTTTGAGGATCGGCGGCCGCAAAGCTGATGTATGGACCTTGCGCGCAACGTCGAGGGGTTCTTTCACGACGAGGTCGACCGCGCGTTCCGGGACGAAGGGCTCGAGCCCGGGACCCTGGTCGAGCACTACATCGTCCAGCTCCTGGCGAGCTACGCGGCCCACCGGATCGAGGACCGGCCGCTGGCGCTGCGGATGCTGGCCGCGACGGGGGCGCCGCCGCCCGAGCGCCGCCGGCAGCTCCGCGACATCGGCGACACCTCGCTCTACCTCTCGGGGTTCTGGAGCGAGCACCTGGCCGGCGGCCCGGTCGACGTCGACTACTACATCGGCATGGGCGGCTCCGCGTACGGCGAGCTGGCGCGCGGCGGCGCCGGGTGGACCGGCGACCCGTTCAGCGACGTGTTCGGCGAGCTGGCGGTGAACTTCGTCCGCTTCGTGGGCGCGCTGGCGCTGGTGAGCCGGCGGATGGCGGTGCCGACCAGCAACCAGGACGTGGTGCGGCTCTATCGCCGCTGGCGCGAGACCAAGAGCGAGTCGGCGGCGGCGCGGCTGGCGGCGATGGGCGTGGTGCTCGGGCGCGGAGGTCAGCGGCCCTCGTGAGCCCCCAGCGCGCCGCGAGCCTCTCCAGCCGCCTGTCGATACTGGCGCGGCTGCAGCTCGGGCTGGAGGCGCTCTACCGGGTCGAGACGCGGCTGCCGATCGACGCCTTTCTGATCGACGCCGCCGCGCGCGCCGCGCTGCCGACCGACCGCGCGCCGCGCGAGCAGCTCCTGGTCCGGCAGGACGAGGGCGAGCTGGAGCTGGGGCTGTTCGTCGACGCCGCGGCGCTGGCCAACCTCGAGGCGCACGACCCGGCCGCGCGCCTCGACGAGCGGAACTTCGCCGACTTCTGCCTGGCGGTCGAGGGGGTGAGCCACTTCGTCTACCTCGCCCTCCGCGCCGCCGGCGATCGGGCGGTCTCGCAGCTCGAGCTCGAGCTGCAGGCGGAGGTCGACAAGTTCGCCTGCTGCGTCCTCGTGGCGGGCGCGGCGTCCGATCTCCGCCGGCGCCTCTACGGCGACGTCCACTTCGCCCCCGACCTCGACGACGACGCGCGCGCCCGCTACCAGGCCGCCAACAACCAGGCCCGCCGCTACGCCGGCGCCCTCGAGCGCCGCTACCTGCACGCCGCGCGCACCGAGGATCTGCTCGCCGAGCTGCGCCGCTTCTACCGGATGGACCTGCCCGACAAGCTGGGCCACATCGCCCGCCTCGACTGAGGAGGCCGCGGGTTTACCGGCGCTTCTTCGACCGAGCGACGACCCGGTAGATCAGCTCGCCCGCGACCGCAATCGCGCCCAACGTGAGCCAAACGACGATGGGGCCCCACTCCGCGTTCATGACGTCTGGTCGCCCTTCACGGTGAAATACAACCCTAGCAGGAAGAGGACGATTGTCACCACCATGACCGTGACGACCCAAGACGCCCCGAAACGAGAACCCTTCAACGCCGGCTCGAGACTGGCGAAGACCCCGACCAGCACCGCGGCTTCACGCAAGAGTTCCCCCAACGATCGGCACACGACGGCTCGGAGGGAAGTGGCACCCGATTGTTCCACGGTCCCATTGTCGGCGGCGGTTGGCCGTTGTTGCGGTCGTCAGCGGCTCTTGCCGTCGAACTTCTGGATCGTGAGCGCGTCGAGATCGACGCCGTCGAGGCAGCGGGCGTTGACGGCGATCTGCTCGCCCCCGTCGCGCCCCTTGCCGCGGGCGAACGACTTGATGCCGCAGGTGCTGCAAAAGAGGTGGTGGATGACCAGGTGGTTGAACTGGTAGTCGGTCAGCGCGTCGCCGCCGGAGAAAGTTAGGCAGCGATCCGGACGTTGTCGATGAGGCGCGTGCGGCCGATGAAGGCCGCGACCAGCAGCACCGACGGGCGGTCCACGCGCGCGACCGGCGCCAGCGTGGCCGCGTCGCAGAGCTCGAGGTAGTCGAGGCGGTCGACGTCCAGGGCGGCGCGCGCGCCGTCGACCAGAGTCCGGGCGTCGCGCTCGCCGGCGGCGGCGCGGTCGCGGGCGGCGACCAGCGCCCGCGACAGCGACAGCGCGCGCGCCCGCTCGGCGGGCGCGAGATAGGCGTTGCGCGAGGACATCGCCAGGCCGTCGGGCTCGCGCACCGTCGGCAGGCCGACGATCTCGATCCCCATCGCCAGGTCGGCCACCAGCCGGCGCACGATCGCCAGCTGCTGGAAGTCCTTCTCGCCGAAGACGGCGACGTCGGGCTGGACGACGTTGAACAGCTTGGCGACCACCGTGGCCACGCCGGCGAAGTGCCCCGGCCGGAACACGCCGTCGAGGCCGCGCGCGAGCTCGTTCACCTCGATGGTCGTCTGGAAGCCCGCGGGGTACATCTCCCCGACCTCGGGGACGAAGGCCACCTCGGTGCCGGCGCCGGCCGCCTTGGCCAGGTCGCCCGGCAGGTCGCGCGGGTAGCGGGCCAGGTCCTCGTTCGGGCCGAACTGGGTGGGGTTGACGAAGATCGAGAGCGCCAGCTTGTCGCCACGCCGGCGCCCCTCCTCGAGCAGCGCCACGTGGCCGGCGTGCAGCGCCCCCATGGTGGGCACGAAGGCGATCCGGGCGCCGCGGGCGCGCGCGGCGCGCGACCAGGCGGTCATCTCGGCGGCGGCGCGAATGACCTGGGGGGTGGACGCCACGGCCTAGTCGTAGGTCTCTTCGGCGGCCGGGAACCTGCCGGCGCGCACGTCGGCGGCGTAGGCGGCGAACGCCTCGCCGACCGCCTTCCCCATCTCGGCGTAGCGGCGGACGAAGCGCGGCTTCCACGACGGTTGCAGCCCGAGGAGATCGTGCATCACCATCACCTGCCCGTCGCAGTCGACGCCGGCGCCGATGCCGATGGTCACCGCCGGCACGGCGCGGGTGATCTCCGCCGCCAGCGCGTGCGGCACCGCCTCGACGACGATGGCGTAGACGCCCGCGTCGGCCAGCGCGCGCGCGTCGGCCAGGATCTGCGCCCGCTGGGCGTCCGTCCGCCCCTGCACCTTGAAGCCGCCGAACTGGTGGATCGACTGCGGCGTCAGCCCGATGTGCCCCATCACCGGGATCCCGGCCTGGACCAGCCGGCGGCAGAGCTCGGCGACGCTCTCGCCCCCCTCGAGCTTCACCGCCTCGGCGTGCCCCTCCTTCATGAGGCGCCCCGCCGCGCGCATCCCGTCCTCGACCGAGGCCTGGTAGCTCATGAACGGCAGATCGCCGATCAGGTGGGCGCGGGTGACGCCGCGGGCGGCGATCCGGCAGTGGTAGACCATCTCCTCGAGCGTCACCCCCAGCGTCGAGCGCTCGCCCTGCATCACCATCCCCAGGCTGTCGCCCACCAGCACGGCGTCGACGCCCGCGCGGTCGGCCAGCCCGGCGAACACCACGTCGTAGGCGGTCACCACGGCGATCCGCTCGCCGGTCCCCTTGCGCGCGCGCAGCGTGGCGGCGGTGATCTTGGCCTCGGGCGGCATGGCCATTCAGCCTAGCACGCTAGGCTTCCATCTTGCGGAACGAGCGGGTGGCCAGCGCCGCCAGCACCACCGCCGAGGCGGCGATGACGGCCACGTCGACGACCAGCGGGAAGCCGTGGTGCCCGATGCAGAGGCCGCGCACGGCGTCGACCACGTAGGACATCGGGTTCAGGACCACCACCGCGCGCAGCCCGCGCGGCAGGCCCGTGATCGGGTAGAGCGCGCCCGAGAGGAAGAACACCGGCTGGATGACGAAGTTCACTACCGCGCCGAACCCCTCGAACGACTTCATGCGCGCGGCGACGATGATGCCGAGCGCGTTGACCGTCATCCCGAACAGCGCCAGCAGCGGCAGCGAGGCGAGCGCCCCCAAGGCGTGGAAGCGCGCCCCCACCAGCGGCGAGAGCAGCAGCATGAGCGAGGTCTCGATGAGCGCGGTGGCGCTGCCGGCCAGGATCTTGGCGGTGACGATGGCGCCGCGCGGGACGGGCGCCACCAGAAGCTCCTTGAGGAACCCGAACTCGCGCTCCCAGACGATGGAGATGGCGGCGAACATGCTGGCGAAGAGGACGGTCATCGCCGCCAGCCCCGGGACCAAGAAGGAGACGTAGTCGGCGCCGCCGGTCGGCAGCCGCACCGAGGCGCGCAGCCCGAACCCGAACGCCAGCAGCCAGAGGAACGGGCGCGTCAGGCTGGTGACGAGCTGCCGCCGGTCGCGGAGGAACTTGATCATGTCGCGCCGCCAGAGCGCGTAGACCACCTCGATCATGCGGGGGCCCCGATCACCCGCGCCTCCGGACCATGGCGCGGATCTTGGCGGCGGTCCCCTCGGCCCCCTCGGCGCGGATCTGCCGGCCGGTCAGCGAGAGGAAGACGTCGTCCAGCGTCGGGCGGCGGACGCTGATCCCCTCCAGCGCCGGCCGGTCGGCGGCGGTCAAGAGCTTGACGATGAAGGCGTCGCCCCCCTCGACCAGGAAGGTGAGCCCGCCGTCGGCGGGCGTGCTGGCGAGGCCGTACTTCTCCTGGAGCAGCCGGCCCAGCCCCGCCGGATCGGCGGTGCGCGCGGCCACCAGGTCCTTGCCCACCCGCTGCTTGAGCGCCGCCGGCGTATCGAGCGCCACGATGGTGCCGTGGTCGACGATGGCGATCCGGTCGCAGTTCTCGGCCTCGTCCATGTAGTGGGTGGTGAGGAACAGCGTGGTCCCGTACTTGGTGCGCAGATCGCGCAGCACCTCCCAGGTGCGCGCGCGCGTCTGCGGGTCGAGCCCGGTGGTCGGCTCGTCGAGGAACAGGATGTCGGGGCGGTGGACCAGGCCGCGCGCGATCTCCAGCCGCCGCTTCATCCCGCCCGAGAAGGTGCGGGTCAGGTCCTTGCGCCGGTCGAAGAGGTCGACGAAGGTCAGCGCCTCGTCGATGCGGGCCTGGCGGTCGGCGCGCGGCACCCGGTAGGCGACCGCGTGGAGCATCAGGTTCTCCTCGCCGGTCAGGCGGTCGTCGAGCGCCGGGTCCTGGAAGATGACGCCGATCCGGCGGCGCACCTCGTTGGGCGAGGCGGCCACGTCGAGCCCCGCCAGCCGCGCCGTCCCCGAGGTCGCCTGCAGCAGCGTGCAGAGGATCTTGATCGTCGTCGTCTTGCCGGCGCCGTTGGGCCCCAGAAAGCCGAAGATCTCGCCCGCCTGCACGGTGAAGCCGATGCCGCGCACCGCCTCGACGGCGTCGTAGCGCTTCTTGAGATCGACGACTTCGATGGCGGCGGTCATGAGGCCGGGCGGAAGCGGCGGAGGCGGAGCGGCGCCGGGACGGGCGCGGCCTCGGCGCGGGCGCGGGCGGCGACGACCAGGTCGTGCCGCGGCGCCAGCGCGCAGGCCGGATCGGTGGCCGCCGCGTCGCCGGTGAGCGCGAAGGCCTGGCAGCGGCAGCCGCCGAAGTCGGCCGCCCGCTCGTCGCAGGTGCGGCAGGGGGCGGGCATCCAGGCCTCGCCGCGGAAGGCGCGGAACCCCGGCCCGTCGCTCCAGATGTCGGCCAGCGCGCGCCGGCGGACGTTCTCCCACGCCCCGGCCAGCGCCGGGATCTCGCCCGCCTGGTGGCACGGCAGCGCGACGCCGTCGGGGGTGACGACCAGGTACCGGCGCGCCCAGCCGTCCATGCAGGCGCGCGGGCGGTCGGCGTGGTAGTCGGGGCGCACGAAGAGGACCTCCATCTTGCCACGCAAACGGTCGCGCGCCTCGAGCGCCACCCGGCGCGCCGCCTCGACGGCGGCCCGCGACGGCAGCAGCGCCTCCCGGTTGGCCAGCGCCCAGCCCAGGTACTGCGTGTTGGCCAGCTCGAGGCGCGCGGCGCCCAGCCGCTCGGCGAGCGCCACGAGCTCGGCGGCGCGCCCGATGTTCCCCCGGTGGAGGACCACGTTGAGCGTGAGCGGCAGCCCCAGCGCGCGCGCCGCCTCGGCGGTCGCCAGCTTGGCGGCGGTGTCGTCGCGCCCGGCGATCCAGGCGGCGCCGTGCGCGTCGGTGTCCTGCACCGAGAGCTGCAGGCTGTCGAGCCCCGCGGCCCGCAGGCGGCCGAGGCGCGCGGCGTCGGCGGGGATGCCGCTGGTGATGAGGTTGATGTAGAGGTCGCTGGCCCGCGCGGCCGCCACCAGCGCCTCCAGATCGCCGCGCACCAGCGGCTCGCCGCCGGTCAGGTTGACCTGCAGGACGCCGAGCGCCGCCGCCTCGCGGAAGACGCGCGCCCAGTCCTCGGTCGCCAGCTCCGCGTCGTGGCGCGCGAGCTCCAGCGGGTTCGAGCAATACGCGCAGGCGAGCGGGCAGCGGTAGGTCAGCTCGGCGATCAGCGTGTAGGGGCGCGGCGCCTCGTCGGTCACGGCGCCTCCACCACCAGCAGCCCCCGGTCCTCGAGCGCGCGCAAGAAGGCCAGCACCTCCGCTTCGATGCGCGCGGGCGGCGTGGCGCCGTCCGCGGCCGCGACCATGCGCTCGAGGATCTCGCCGACACTCCGAGGCGTCGCGCAGAGCGCCGCCACGCGGGCGGCGGTGTCGTTCAGCTCCAGCCCCTTCTCGGGGTAGAGCAGGATCTGCTTGCCCGAGCGGGGATCGAGCTTCAACCGGACCTGCCGCGCCAGGCTGAGCCGCGTGGTCCGCGCGATCATGCCGCGCCCTCTGTCTCTCTCGCGCTGGACGCGCCCGCCGCCTGCACGCAGTCGACCAGGTGCCAGAGGATCTCCGTCTTGCGGACCAGC
>DASZVW010000774.1:0-3536 GCA_035546895.1 Polyangia bacterium | reverse complement strand
CCTTCGCGCTGCTGGCGCTGGCGCTGGCCCGGCCGCAGGCGGGCGGGCGGGCGCGCGTCGCCAAGCAGCGCGGGCTCGATCTGGTGGTGGCGCTCGACTTCTCGCGCTCGATGCTGGCCAAGGACGTGTACCCGTCGCGGCTCGAGCGGGCCAAGCGCGAGCTCGAGCAGCTCCTCGACACGCTGGCGGGCGATCGGGTCGGGGTGGTGGCCTTCGCGGGCGAGAGCCTCACCTACCCGCCGACCACCGACTATGCGGCGGTGAAGCTGTTCTGGCGCGACCTCGGCCCCTGGGACATGCCGGTGGGCGGCACCGCCATCGGCCGCGCCATCAAGAGCGGCCTCCAGCAGCTCACCGCGCTGCGCACCAAGGAGGGGGCCACGCGCGGGCAGGCGATCCTGCTGCTCACCGACGGCGAGGACACCGACAGCGAGCCCCTGCAGGCGGCCGAGGAGGCCTCCAAGCTGGGGGTGAAGATCTTCACCGTCGGGATCGGATCGCGCTCGGGCGAGCTCATCCCCGAGTACGACGAGCAGGGGAAGGTGACCGGCTACGTGAAGGACGCCGACGGCCACTACGTCACCTCCCGGCTCGGCGAGGAGACCCTGACCGAGATCGCGCGCAAGACCGGCGGCGAGTACTTCCACGCCGACAGCAAGCGGTTCGGCGTCGAGGACGTCGAGCGGGCGCTGGCGGGGCTCAAGCGGACGGAGAACGAGGCGCGCGTGGTGCGCGAGTACGACGAGATCTTCGAGCTCCTGCTCCTGCCGGCCTTCCTGCTGCTGGTCGGCGAGGCCTGCATGAGCGAGCGCCGGCGCCGGCGCGCGCCGGTCGAGGTGAAGGCGTGAGGCGCCTCGGCGAGCTGGCGGCGCTGCTGGCGGCGGTCCCGCTGCTGCTCGGGTTCGGCGTGCTCGAGAAGCGCGACCCCGAGGTCGAGGCGGGGAACGCCGCGCTCAAGGCCGGCAAGGCCGAGGAGGCGCTCGGGCACTACGATCAGGCGGTGAAGAAGCTGCCCGCCGACGCCGGCGTCCACTACGACCGCGGCGCCGCCCTCTACGCGCTCTCCCGCTTCGAGGAGGCGGGGCAGGAGTTCCTGCGGGCCAGCGAGGCGCACGATCCGGCGCTCAAGGCCTCGGCGCTCTACAACCTGGGGAACGCCTACTTCAAGAAGGAGAAGTTCAAGGACGCCGTCGCCGCCTACACGCGCACGCTGGAGCTCAAGCCCGACGACAAGCAGGCCAAGTGGAACCTGGAGATCGCGCTCCGCAAGCAGAAGGACGAAGAGAAGAAGCAGCAGGACAAGAAGGACCAGGACGACAAGGACAAGAAGAACGACCAGAAGAAGGACGACAAGAAGGACCAGGACGGCAAGGACAAGAAGAACGACCAGAAGAAGGACGACAAGAAGGACCAGGGCAAGCAAGACCAGAAGGACCAGGACCAGAAGCAGGACCAGAGCGGGCAGAAGCAGGATCAGCAGCAGCCCAAGCCGCAGCCGAGCACGCCCGACGAGCAGAAGCAGATCCAGGCGGTGCTCGACAACCTGGAGCGCAGCTCGAAGGACCTGGAGAAGGAGCGGGCCAAGGCGCGGGCGGTGCGGCGCGCGCCGCCGGAGCGTGACTGGTGAGGCGCCGGCCGTCGCTGCCGCTCCTCGCCGCGCTGGCCGTGGTCGCCGCCGCGGCCGCGGCCCGCCCCGCACGGGCGGCCTCCCTCAGCGCCGAGCTCGACCGCGAGGCGGTGGCGCCCGGCGAGCCGTTCGTCTACCAGGTCACGCTCACCACCAACGGCGAGGACGCCGCCGGCTTCCGGCCGCCGGACTTCCACGGCTTCCAGGTCCAGCAGGCCAGCGGCCCCAATCGCTCGACCAGCATGCAGTTCGGGTTCGGCGGCGGGCAGCAGACCATCCAGTCGAGCGTCACCTGGACCTACCAGCTCGTGTTGCCGGCGGGCGCCAAGGGGCCGCTCACCATCGGCGCCGCGCACGTCCGGGTCGGCGGCCGCGACCTGGCCAGCAACGCCGTCCAGGTCCGCGTGGGCGCCGCCAGCGCGCCGCCGCGCGGGCGCCCGGGCCCGGCGGGTATCGATCCGAACCGCCTCTTCCAGCGGATGTTCCCCGGGCAGGGGTTCCCGTTCGGCGGCGAGCCGGAGGCCTCCGGCCGCGGCGCCTCCACGTCGGCGGGGGTGTTCATCCGCGCGGTGGCGGACAAGACGCGCGTCTTCGTCGGCCAGCAGGTGACGGTCGCCTGGTACCTCTACGCGACCGACGTCCCCAGCCGCTACAGCCAGGTCTCGGAGCCGCACACCGACGGCTTCTGGTCCGAGGACGTCCCCTCGACCACGCCGCCGGGGCGGGTGGCCTTCACCGAGCCGCCGCAGACGATCGGCGGGCGGACCTACAACGTCGCGCTGCTGTTCCGCAAGGCGCTGTTCCCGCTCGCGCCCGGGAAGCTGACCGTCACGCCGATGGAAGCCGAGGTGGGCCAGCAGGCCGACTTCTTCAGCCCGATGGAGGTCCGCCGCCTGAAGACCGAGCCGCTGGTGATCGAGGCCGAGCCGCTCCCCGCCAAGGGGGAGCCGCCCGGGTTCGAGTCGGCCAACGTCGGCCAGTACGAGGTCTCGGCCGCGGTCGATCGGGCGGCGGTGGCGGTGGGGGACGCCGTCACGCTCAAGGTGGCGGTCAAGGGGACGGGGAACGTCCGCAACGTGCGCCCGCCCGCGCTGCCGCCGCTCGCCGGCTGGAAGACCTACGAGCCCAAGACCGAGGTGGCGCTCGACGGCGCGGCGGCCATCACCGGCACCAAGACGGTCGAGTGGCTCATGCGCCCCGAGCGGCCCGGGAAGACCACCGTGCCGCCGCTGGCGATGGAGACCTTCGACCCGGCGGCCCGGCGTTACCAGACGGTGCGCAGCCAGCCGATCGAGATCGTGGTGACCGGCGAGCCGAGCTCCAACGCGGCGCCGGGGCTCGCCGGGCCGGCGGCGCCGGCCGGGGTGGAGAACGTGGTCGCGGGATCGATCCGGCCGATTCACGCCCGCGCGGGGCTGGGCCGCGAGAGCGGCGTCGCCTTCCTGCACAGCGCCGGCTTCACCGCCACGGTGGTCACGCCGCCGCTGGCGCTGGCGGCCTTCATGCTGTTCGGGCGGGTGCGCGAGCGGCTGGGGCGCGACACCGGCCGGACGCGGCGCCGGCGGCTGCGGACGATGGCCGCCCGCCGGCTGCGCGCCGCGGAGGCGCACCGGGCGGCGGGGCGGACCGCCGACTTCTACGTGGAGATCGACCGCGTGCTGCGCGAGGCGCTGTCGGAGCGGCTGGGGAGCGAGCTGGGCGGGCTGCGCCTCGACGAGCTGGGCGCGCTGCTCGCCGCGCGCGGCTTCCCGGCCGAGGAGACCGCCCGGGTGATCGCGGCGCTCGAGGCCTGCGACGAGGCGCGGTTCGCCCCCGGCGGCGCGGCGGCCGATCCGGCGGCGCTGGGCGCGATGCTGGCGCGCGCCGGCGAGCTGGTCGACGCCGTCGAGCGGGCGCCGCTCGGCGAGGG
>DASZVW010000773.1:0-3143 GCA_035546895.1 Polyangia bacterium | reverse complement strand
CGCGGCAGGCGCGACCGGCACCGGGGGCGCGGCAGGCGCGACCGGTACCACCGACGCCGGCGCCGACGGCCCGCCGATGTACAAGCTCTCCGTCGCCAACTACCTCGACTGGTGCGACGTCACCGAGAACGGAACCACCTACGTCGAGAGCGCCCCGCCGGACATGACCTTCGCGCCCGGCACCGTCGTCCATCTGAACGCGGTGGCGAACCGGATCTTCGTCTGGGGCTTCTGGACCGGCACCGACGGCGACACCAGCGCCGCGCACGACACCAGCATGACCACCACGGTCACCATGACCTCCGACAAGACGATCGAAGCCTGCTGCCCCGAGCCCCCCTCCACGACCTGCCCGTAACCCGCATACCCGCCGCCCGAGGTCCGACTCCGCTGGACACCGGGCGGCGGGTGTGGCCCCATCTCGGGCGATGAAGCTGACGATGGAGACGAGGTCGGCAACCCTGCGGGCGGCGGCGCTCGCGGCGCTGTTCGCCGCCTGCACCAGCAGCGCCGCCAAGCCCGGCACCGACGGCGGCGCCGGCGACACCGGGCCCGGCGGCGACGTGCCCAGCGACGTGGTGTCGGGCGGCTTCGTGACCGCCGGCCCCTGGGCCGGCTACGGGTTCACGGCCACCGATCCGGGCGCCGCCACCATCACCCCCGACTGCAGCAGCGGCGCCTGCGTCCCCCCCTTCACCGGCAGCACCTTCTGCATGCACGGGACGGTCACCGGCCGCGCCGACTACACCGGCTTCGCCATGCTGGGCTGGAACGTGGCCCAGGCGGACGGCGGCGCCGCCGGCACCTGGGCGGTCCCCGCCTCGGGCGGTATCACCGTCACCGTCGACAACCCGGGCGCGACCGACCTGCGGCTGCAGCTGCAAGGGACCGATCCGCACAGCGGCAGCGACCGCTGGTGCGTCCCGCTGGTGAGCGGCCAGCTCGTCCCCTGGACCAGCTTCCTCACCAACTGCTGGACGGGCGGCACGCCGCAGACGCCGCTGGCCGCCGGCACGCCGATCGAGCAGGCGTCCATCCTGGTTCCGGGCCTGCAGACCGATCTGCCGTTCGACGTCTGCCTGGTCGACATTCAAATCACGCCGTAGCGCGCGGGCCGGCCGGCTGCCAAGCTTGCGCCCATGACCCCGGCGGAGGCGAGCGGCCTGATCGATCGGCGGAGCAACCTCTCGGTCGACGAGACGGTCGAGCGGCTGACGGCGCTCCTGCGCGCCAAGGGGGCGACGCTGTTCGCGCTGGTCGATCACGCCGGCGAGGCGGCGCGCGTCGGCCTGGCCATGCGCCCCACCAAGCTGCTCGTCTTCGGCAACCCCAGCGCCGGCACGCCGCTGATGCTGGCCGAGCCGCGCAGCGCGATCGATCTGCCGCTCAAGCTGCTGGTCTGGGAGGACGCCGCCGGCGCCGTCTGGGTGACCGGCAACAGCCCGCGGTACCTGCTCGACCGGCACGGCCTGCCGGCGGAGCTGGCCGCCCCGCTCGCCGCCGGCGACGCGCTGGCCGCCGCCGTTACCGGCTGACCGCGCGCCCGGGCCCGGTCCCCTCGTAGCCGACGGTGATCGGCACCGGCGGGTCGAAGTCGTTCTGCACGCAGGACGAGAGGTCGAAGAAGATGAACTCCAGCGCCTTCTCCTGCGGCGACATGGTGGTCGAGGTGCAGCCGGTGGGGAACGGCGTCTCCGGGTGCGAGGTGTCGCCCGAGGCGGCGCTGACGTGGATGTCGGTGAACACCACCCGCCCGCACTGGTTGGCGGCCCCGCCGTCGACGCCCGACTCCACCGCCTCGACCGGCGTGTTGAAGTCGAGGTACTGCACCGAGGCGCTCGGGCTGGAGGTATAGATCCACTGCTGCGACACCGGCGGCATGTCGGCGCTGACCGAGTGCTGGGCCATCACGATCGGGACCTGCCCGGGCGTCGTCGAGGCGCCCACCGTGGTGAGCCACGAAGCGAAGGTCATCCCCTTGGCGAAGGTCTGGTCGACCAGCGCGGTCACGTCGCCGAGGTCGTCGCCCACGCCGATCCAGTCGGCGGTGTCCTGCCAGGCGTCGACGTTGTGGTTGATCCAGTAGAAGTGCAGGTGGTCGTCGAAGATGCGCCCGCCCATGTCGGCGTAGGCCTTGACGTTGGCCAGGTACGGCTTCTTGGCGTCGGTGTACTGCGACCCCTCGCAGGAGAGCACCATGATGTCGTAGTTGGCGAGCTTGGCCGGGCTCCCCCAGAGGGTCGCCGCGCTGGCGAACGCCGGCCCGGAGGCGAGCGCGTTGGCCCCCGCGCCGTCGCCGGTCGGCCCCGACAGATCGCCGCCGTAGTACAGGTGCACGCGGCCGGTCCCCGAGTCGGGCGTGAACTCCGAGTCGGAGATGCCGATCTTGCGCAGCAGGCACTCGAGCGCGTCGGAGTGCCCGGTGGTGAGCGCGATGAGCGGCAGGTGCCCCTCGGACTGGTTGGCCGGCAGCCGCTCGAGGTCGACGTCGGTGATGACGTTGTCGGTGCAGCGATCGATCTCGGGGATGATCACCTGGCGGCGCCACTTGCCGACCTGGATCACCATCGGGATGTTCTTGCCCACCGGCGGGTTGTCCATGGTGAAGTGCCCGGTGGCGTCGGTCAGCGCCGAGGCGATCGGCTGCCCCGAGGCGGTCCCGTCGCACTTCTGGCAGGAGACCCCCTCGGGGATCGGATCGAGCGCCTTGTTGGGGATGTAGACGGCGACGTTGTAGAGCGGCGTCTTGCCGGCCGGGTCGTAGATCGTTCCGCTGAGCGTGGTCTTGGGGTTCTCGAACTCCGCGCAGGCCGGGACCGAGCAGTTGCCGACCTTGCAGGTGGTCTGCTGGCACTCGAGGTTGGCGGTGCAGGTCCCGCCGCCCGAGGTCCCGCCCGCGCCGGTCGACGTGCCGCCGGCGCCGGTCGAGGTGCCGCCGCTGCCCGGCGCGGCGCCGCCGTTGCCGGTGGCGGCTGAGCTCCCCCCGGCGCCGGTCCCGGGGCTCTGCTTCACGCCGGCGCAGGCGGTGATGGCGACGGCGAACGCGGCCAGGGTCGCGAGGCGAGGACGCTCCATGCCGATCTGGTGTCCGCAGCGCGCGCGGGCGGCTCGCGGCGCGGCCCGTTTGCGGCGCCCGGGACCGG
>DASZVW010000772.1:0-7130 GCA_035546895.1 Polyangia bacterium | reverse complement strand
AGTCCCTCCTCTACGAGGAGGGTCCGGCGCCGGACCACCTGACGTTCGGGCTGGCCGTCGATCCGCTCAATCCCGACGCCGTCAAGCGTCAGAAGGCGGCCATGCCGATGCTCGACCTCTACGCGGCCGACACCGCCGACGGGTTGGTGAAGGCGCGCGGCCGGGTGTTCACCCCTCGCCCGGTGACCTACCGGGTCCGCGGCCAGACCTTGGTGGTCCTCAAGCGGTTCAAGAGCTTCGCTCGGGGGGGCGATGAGCTGCAGGTCTTCGAGCTGCGCTAGCGCGTTGCTGCTGGCGCTGGCGCTCCTGCCCGCCTGCTCGCAGGTCCGGGGGCGGAAGCGGATCCAGGAGGCGAACGAGCTCTACCGGCGGGGGAAGTACGCCGAGGCGGTGGCCCTCTACAAGGAGGCCGAGGCGATGGTCCCCGGGCTGCCGACGCTGTGGCTCAACGAGGGATACACCTGCCGCCAGCTCATCGCGCCCGGCGGCCAGGACCCCGAGAGCCGCCGCGCGGCGGCCTGCGCGCTGGGCGCCTTTCACCACCTGGCCGAGGTGGCGCCCAAGGACCCGCGCGCCTCGGAGCTGACGCTGCAGACCTGGTTCGACGTGGGCGATTACCCGTCGCTGGAGGCGACCTTCCTCGCGCGCCACCGCCAGGCGCCGAACGACCTCGAGCCGGTGCGCGGCCTGCAGGACGTCTACTTCAAGTGGGGGAAGTGGCGCGAGGCGCTCGATTGGTCGGAGCGGGCGGCGGCGCTGCGGCCGGACGACGCCGAGGCGCAGTACGGGGTGGGGACCTTCGTCTGGCAGATCCTCTCCAGCCACGGCGGCGGCGCGGCGATGGCCGGCTACAGCCCCTGGCCGGAGGTCTCCCCCGGCGCCGGCGCCTCGATGACCGTGGCGCCGCCCGCGAACGCCCCCGGCGACGTCACCGGCGCGGCGCGGGTCGCGCTGGCCGACCAGGGGATCGTCTACCTCGAGAAGGCGGTCGCGCGCCGGCCGCGCTACCCGGAGGCGCTGACCTACCTGGCGCTGCTCTGGCGGCAAAAGTCGTTCGCCTTCTTCACCGATCCCATCGCCTGGCAAGGCGCCGTCGACGAGGCCGACACCTGGCAGCAGCGGGCGGCCGAGGCGCGCGCCGGGAAGTCGTGACCGGTGGCGTTCGAGTCCTTCCGCGCGGAGTCGAAGGCGCCCCCCCGGCGGCGGCGCCTCATGGTGGTGGTCTCGGTCGCCTTTCACGGCTCGCTGCTGGCGGCGGGGATCGCCGACTCGTTCTGGCACGTCGACGAGCTGACGCCGCCGTCGGTGAAGGTGACGTTCCTGTCGGCGGCGCCCCCTCCACCCCCGCCGCCCCCGCCGGCGGGCGGCGGCGGGGCGGCCCGCAAGAAGGTGGCGCTCAGGCCGAAGACGCCGCTCAAGGTCCCCGACCTGGTCCAGCCGCGCGAGATCCCGAAGGAGGAGCCCAAGGAGACCAAGCCCGATCCGGCCGCCGGCCCGGGCGAGAAGGGGGGCGTCAAGGGGGGCGTCATCGGCGGCACCATCGGGGGGACGATCGGCGGCAAGGTCGGCGGGCAGATCGGCGGCGTCAAAGGGGGCGTCATCGGGGGCACCGTCGGGGGGACGGGGCCGGCGCGCAAGAGCCTGCCCGAGCAGCTCGGGGCGCTGCACAAGGAGTCGGGCGAGATGCCCCGGCTCCCCCCCGCGCTCAACCACGCCGGGGCGAGCTACCTGGTGATCGCCCAGATCTGCGTCACCCCGGCCGGCGGCGTCGAGAGCGTCGCCATCTCCAAGCACGCCGACACGCTGCTCGACGACGCCGTCGCGCGCGCGGTCAGGGGGTGGCGTTACCGGCCGCTCATGGCGGGCGGCATCGCCGTCCCATTCTGCTACCCCGGGCGATTCCAGTTCACGAGTGAATGAAGGGAGAGAAGACCGATGGACTTCACGCTGGTCGGACTATGGAACGAGATGGGCTTCACCGCCCGCGCGGTGGTGGTGGTGCTGATCGTGATGTCGCTCTACGCGCTGGCCATCGCCGGCGATCGGCTGTTCACCTTCCGCCGCGGGCGGCGCCTCTCGCGCGGGTACGTCGAGGCGCTGGCGCCGCTGGTCGAGGCGGCGGGCCGGCTGCGCGAGGCGGTGGGCCTCGAGAAGCGCTACCTCGGCAGCCCGGTGGCCAAGGTGATCGGCGCCGGCCTGCACGAGTACGCGCGCGGCTTCGACCGCCCCGCGGGCGGCGCCCCCCCGGCGGCGTTCGACGTCGCCGAGATCGTCAACCGGGCGATGGAGCGGAGCAAGGAGCGGGAGCTGGCCGGGCTGCGGCGCGGGATGCCGGTGCTGGCCACCGTCGCCTCCTCGGCGCCGTTCGTGGGGCTGTTCGGCACCGTCGGCGGCATCATCACCGCGTTCCAGAAGCTGGCCGACCCGACCAAGGGGGGCGGCGGGATCGGGACGGTGTCGGCCGGCATCGCCGAGGCGCTCATCACCACCGCGGTCGGCCTGGGCGTGGCCATCATCGCCGTCTGGTTCTACAACTACTTCACCGCGCGGCTCGACGACCTGACCATCGACATCGACGAGACCGCCTCCGAGCTGGTCGACACCATCCTGCGCGGCGAGGTCGGGTGAGCGAGCCCGCCCCCGCGCCGGCGCGCCGCCGGCGCCACCTCTCGGTGAAGCGCCACCCCAAGGGGAAGGTGCGCGCCGAGATCAACGTGACCCCGCTGGTCGACGTCACGCTGGTGCTGCTCATCATCTTCATGGTGGTGACGCCGATGATCGTCCGCGGCGTGAGCGTCGAGCTGCCGCTCACCAGCCACCACGATCGCAAGAACGACGACAACAAGGACCTCATCGTCTCCATCAACGCCAGCGGCGACGTCTACCTCAACGCCGACAAGATCCCGCTCGCCGGGTTGACCGCCGCCGTGGCCGAGGAGCGCCGCCGGTACCCCGACAAGGGGGTGTTCGTCAAAGCCGACCGCCGCCTGCACTACGGCGTGGCGCGCGAGGTGATGGAGTCAATCCACCGCGCCGGCGTCGAGGACGTCCAGCTCGGCACCGACGAGCAGAAGCCGGCGGGAGAGGCGCGCTGATGGCCTTCTCGGTCGGGACCGGCAAGGGGCCGCAGGCGGACATCAACGTCACGCCGCTCATCGACGTGGTGCTGGTGCTGCTCATCATCTTCATGGTGATGACGCCGGTGATGCTCAAGGAGATCGTCGCCAAGGTCCCGCAGAAGCAGACCGAGAACGTCCCCCTCCCCCCCGGCGAGTCGACCATCGTCGTCGAGCTCGACGCCCGCGACCAGCTCTCGCTCAACGGCGAGCCGGTGGCGCCCGAGGCGCTGGGGGCCAAGGTGGCCGAGCGCCTCACCCACGACCGCGGCAAGGTGGTCTTCTTCAAGATTGCCGACGAGGCGAACTACGGGCGCGCCGTCCGGGTGATGGACCTCTGCAAAGGGGCCGGCGCCAAGACGCTCGGGATCGTCACCAAAGACGACCGTTGACGGGATTCCGTCAACTGGCTGGCGGTTCTGTCAACCGGCGCGCCCCGCGCGGCTGAAAAAAGCGCGCCAGCGACGGTCTCCGTCGGGAGCGGTCCGGATGTGGGTCAAGAAACTACGGAAGCCGCCGAATTTCCAGGCTGTCATATCACTGATACGATGCGCCCAACACTTGGTCCGTCCCGCTCGTTCACGTCGATCCCTCTGCTCACAAGGAGCCTCAATGAAACGGCCGTCTCCTCGTCTTGAGGTCTTGGGCCTCGCCGCCGCGCTGGCCGCCGGCGTCGCGTGCACCCCGAACAACTCGGTCAAGTCCGGCGCACCGGTCCTCACGGAGCTCTCGATCCTGGAACCCGGCGCGTACGGCCCCACGGTCACCACCGTGACCGCCTCGACGATGATGTGTCCCTCCGGCACCGCCGAGGGCGGCGCCTGCGATCCCGCCACCTTCCCCACCTGCGAGACGGTGACCGCCAACGTCCTCTGCCGCTGCCTGGCTGGCGCGACCCCGTCCGCGCCGCCCGCCACCACGGACGCGGCCGTCTCCGACGCCGCGGTCTCCGACGCCGGTGCTCCGGCGGACGCCGGCAAGCCCGACGGCGGCGCGACCACTTCCGACGCGGCGACCGACGCCGGCCCCCCGCCGCCTGCGGGGGCCTGGAGCTGCTCGTTCGCCCCCACGGCCTCGATCATGTACGTGTTCGACCGCGTACTCGATTCGACGCCGCTCGATCCGGGTGACGCCGCCACCGTCTCCGGCCTCACGCAGCCCCCCAAGTTCACCCCGATGCCGCCCTCGGCGGTCGCGCTGGCCGGCGACTACGCCTCCAACGGCTCGCCCAACGAGATTGTCTTCCCGCTCCTGGGCGACTTCCGCTCCGACGGCCCGAGCATCCTGTTCGCCGGCGTGCCGGCGCTGCCGGCGGGGACCACCATCAGCGTCACGCTCGACAACACCAAGGTGCTGGCCAAGGACGGCCGCACGCCGTTCACCGGGATGAACCTGCTCAAGGACGGGGCGATCACCTTCGTCACCGCGCCCTTCTCCGTCGCCATCACGCCCCCGCCGCCTCCCATGGTCGACGCCGCCGCCGACGCGGCCCCGCCCGACGACCTGCCCGACATGACGCCGGCGACCCTCACCTTCACCAACCTCACCGACCCCGCGACGATCGCCATGCACGTGACCGCCACGGCCGGCGCCGCCACGCCCGTCGCCGTCGACGTCGCCTCGATGGACGGCCTCAACTACACCGTCACCCCCAAGGCCAAGTGGCCGGCGAGCTCGACGATCACCATCACCGTCGACGCGGCGGCGACTGACGTCGTCGGCGACACGCTGGGCACGGCGGCCCAGAAGTTCTTCAACACGAGCGCGATGTGACTGGCGCCGGCAAGGTCCACCCCCCCCTGACCCTGACGCACCGAAAGAGAGGACAGATGACCCGGATTCGGATTGGTGCAGCGGCCTTGGGACTCGCACTGCTGGCGATCGCCGGTTCCGCCTCGGCGCAGGAGACGACCGGCCGGGTGACCGGCCGGGTGACCGACCAGGACACCGGTCTGCCGCTGGGCGGCGTCACGGTCATCGTCGTCGGCCCGCAGGGTGAAGACGCGGTCGTCACCAGCGACCGCGGCGAGTACACCTTCACCTCGCTGCCGGTCGGGACCTACGTGATCCGCTTCTACGCCGCCAACACCACCACCCAGGTCGAGCAGTCCGGCGTCCGGGTGGACGCCGACAAGATGGTGCGGGTGAACGCCAAGATCTCGGGCACCGCCGCCGCGGCCGCCGCGCAGCAGACCTACCTCATCACCACCAAGGCCCCCACCATCGACATCGGCAGCGCCCGCGTCGGGGCTCAGTTCGACTCCCAGTTCACCCACAACGTCCCGCTGGGGCTGACCTACGGCGACATCATCGAGCGCGCGCCCGGCGCCTTCGTCGACGGCAGCGGCAACGTCTCGATCGGCGGCGCCACCGGCCTGGAGAACATCTACCTGGTCAACGGCATGAACGTGACCGGCCTCCGCTACGGCAACCTGGAGAGCGGCGCCGCCAGCATCGGCGGCGGCTCCAACCTCCCGATCGAGTTCCTGACCCAGATCGACGTCAACAGCGGCGGCTACCAGGCCGAGTACGGCGGCGCGATGGGCGGCGTGGTCAACACCGTGTTCAAGTCGGGGTCGAACGAGTTCCACGGCAGCGTGTTCGGCTACTGGTCCCCGTTCTGGCTCTCCGCCAACCCCAGCGTCGTCCTCCCCGCAGACAACGCGCTCACCGGCGTGAAGAAGCCCGACTTCGACGACAACTTCGGCGTCGAGGTGGGTGGCCCGATCATCAAGGACAAGCTCTTCTTCTGGCTCGGCTTCTCGCCCCAGATCACCAACGATCACGTCCTGCGCCTCACCTACGCGCAGCAGGAGGATCCCAACAACCCGGGCCAGCCGCTGATCGGCGCCAACGGTCTCCCGGTCATCAAGCAGACCGACTGGACCGCGCGCATCCCCGAGACGCACCGGACCTACTACTACGCGGGCACGCTCGACTGGATCCCGCTCCCGGACAACAAGCTGAACCTCACCATCAGCGGGACCCCCAGCTTCAACCAGGAGGTCAAGAGCCAGTACGGCATCAACAGCTACGCCTCCGACCCCCAGACGGCGGTCGAGGACCTCACCCGAGCCAACACCGACGTGAGCGCGCACTGGACCTCCAAGCTGTTCGATCGCCGGTGGCAGATCGACGCCCTGGCCGGCATGCACAGCGAGTACCTCTACGGCCGCTCGCCGTACAGCCAGCTCAACAACATCAACGAGGTGCAGTACGCGGGCGCCAACCTCTGGGACGCCGAGCACGCGAACGGCTGCGCCCCCGATCCGGTGACCGGCTTCCAGCCCTGCCCGCTGCTCCCCTACTACCAGACGGGCGGGTTCGGCGAGATCGACAAGTACACCGGCTACCGCTGGACCGGCGAGATCAAGTCGACCCACGAGCTGGAGGCCGCCGGCCACCACGAGGTGAAGTGGGGCTGGCACCTGGAGGTGGGGACCTTCGACCTCAATCGCGCCTACTCGGGGACGGCGGGCGACCACGCCTTCGAGCAGGTCTTCTTCCCCGGCAACATCAGCGGCTTCCCCGGGAACTTCTACCAGACCACCACCTTCTTCAACCTCCCGCCCGGCGAGTCGCCGGCGATGCACGGCGACCTCACCATGCCGCCCGACTACGTGGACGGCCTGCACTCCTACGCCAAGAGCCTCTCCAACGCCTTCTTCCTGCAGGACAGCTACAGCCCGGAGAAGCTCCGCAACCTGACCATCAACGCCGGCGTCCGGCTGGAGCTGCAGAAGCTCTACGGCGCGGGTGACTACGCCTTCCTCGACACCAGCAACTGGTCGCCGCGCCTGGCCGCCGTCTACGATCCGTTCAACGACGGCCGCTCGAAGCTGTCGGTGTCGTACGGGCGCTACTACGAGGAGGTCCCGCTCGATCTGGCCGCCCGCTACTTCGGCGGCGAGAACTTCGTGGCGGCGTACGGCCCGCTCGCCAACTGCGCGACCTCGAACGGGTACGGGTGGAGCGGCGCCGGCGAGTCACAGAAGTGCGGAGCGCCGGCCGGGA
>DASZVW010000771.1:0-5184 GCA_035546895.1 Polyangia bacterium | reverse complement strand
GGTGGTGGGCGCCGTTCCCCATGAAGCTGAGCGCGTTGCCGTACTCGATGTGCGTGCACTGGGTGGTGTCGTCGAGCATCGTCGCGGTGCCACCGTTGCAGCGGTTGCCCGACACCGTCCCGCCGCAGCACATGATCGGCTCGTGGGTCATGCCGAAGTTGTGGCCGATCTCCTGCGCGTAGCCGACGATCTGATGAAACGAGTAGCTCGAATAGGTGGCGATCTTGGAGGGCGCGCCCTCGTCTCCCCAGGTCCCGCAGTTCGCGCCCGTGGGGATGGCCCCGTAGACCCAGAAGTAGTGGTCGAAGGTCTGCGGGAGCGCGCTGATCTCCGTCGCCACGGTGGCGCCGTTGCCGGTCTTGTCCGAGGACGGCCCGCAGCAAGCGATGGTCAGACAGTTGTGCACCGGGAGCGTGTAGGGCCCGAAGTACTGGGGCGCGGTGTCCTGGATGCCGAACGAGATCTCCTGGTACATGTGGCGCTGCGACTGCCCGGCGCCGCCGATGACGCTCATGATGTTGGCGGCGGTCGGGGGCCCGCCGCCGATGTCGAACATCATCGCGGCGATGGTCCGGGGCGAGCGCGCCGGCGCGGTCATGAGCGCCGCGCTCGTCGAGGTCGTCTCTGGCGCGGTCTCGGGCCCCTCGGGCGAGCGCTGATCGACGGGATTGTCGGCGCCCGTCCCGGCCGGCTCCTCGGGCGGGGCGCAGGCGAAGACGAACGCGCCGCAGCCGAGAGCGGCGGCAAGAAGCACCCTGGAGACGACGAGACGCGACGGCAGGACCCTCATTACTTTATAGAGACCTCTCGGCCGGGTGCGGGCTCAGGTTTTTGTGGGCACCGATCGTCTGTAAGTCGCCAGAGCTCGGCCGTGAGGTTCAGAAATCGACCCCGCCCGCGCCCACCGTTTCCGAGAATAGGCGGCGGGAAAGCACCCTGTCCTCGTGCCGGCCACTCCCTAACTTGGGAGATGATCATGAGACGTCCCACGGCGGCCGACGCGGACGGCATCGAGGCCTTGACGAGGCGGGCCGCCGCCACGCCGGGGCTCATTCAGCTCGGCGGCGGCCTCCCCAGCGAAGCCCAGTTCCCGCGCGCCGAGCTGGCGGCGTCCTTCCTGCGGGTCTTGACGAAACAGGGCGCCCCGGCGCTGCAGTACGGATGGCCCGAGGGGCTGGAGTCGCTCCGCCGGCGGATCGCCGAGCGGCTGGTCGCGCGCGGGCTGCGCGGTCTCACCGCGGCCGACGTGATCGTCACCAACGGCGCGCAGCAGGCCATCGCGCTGGCGACGCAGGTGCTGGCCCGGTCCGGGCAATCGGTGGCGGTCGACGCCCGGAGCTATCCGAGCGCGCTCGATCTCTTCGCCTCGCGCGAGCTGCGCCGGCTCCCTTTGACGTCGCCCGAGAGGGCGCACCTCTCGTACGTGATGCCGGCGGTGACCAACCCGGGCGGGGAGACCATGACGGCGGTGGCGCGCGCGGCGCTGCTCGCGCGACGGCGCCCGGTGATCGAAGACGATGCCTACGGGGACCTGCTGTTCGCCGGCCCGGCCCCGGCGCCGCTGGCCGCCTCGGATCCGAAGCGCGTCTTCTTCGTGGGGACGTTCTCGAAGACGCTCTGTCCGGGGCTGCGCGTCGGCTGGCTGATCGTTCCGCCGCGGTGGCGCCGCCGCGCGCTCCGGCTGAAACAGGCGGCCGATCTCCAGTCGAACAGCCTGGCGCAGGCGGTGGTGGACGACTACCTCGCCCGCCACGATTTCGAACGGCGCCTGCCGGTGCTCCGGCGCTTCTACCGGCGGCGGGCCGAGCGTCTGGCGAGCGCCGTCCGGCGCGCCATCCCCTCCTGGCGGTTCGAGTTCCCGGCCGGTGGATTCGGCGTCTGGGTCGAGACGGACGCGGCGGTCGACGAGCGGCGCTTCTTGGAGACCGCGGTCGAAGAGAGGGTCAGCTTCGATCCGGGGACGGGCTTCGAGGCCTGGCCGGCGCGTGGGGCGACCGCCCTCCGTCTCTGTTTCTCGCTGGCCCGTCCGGCGGAGTTCGAAGAGGGGATGCGCCGCCTGGCGCGCGCCTGGAAACGGGCCGCGCGCGCCGCGGCTCGGGCCGGCGCCCACCGTTTGACGGCGACGCGCGGGCCGTCGTCGAAGCGGCCGCGAAGCTAGCGGACCGCCGCCGCGGTCGCCTCCCAGACCGGCCGGTACATCACCGCGATCCGCGGCCCGGCGTGCGCCACCTTGGGGACCGCGTGCCGCCACGTGCGCTGGCAGGCGCCGCCCATGACGATCAGATCGCCCCAGCCGAGCGCGAAGGCCCGGGCGCGGCCGCCGTCGCGCGGGCGCAGCAGGAAGCGGCGCGGCTCGCCCAGCGAGACGGTGGCCACGATCGCCTGGGGCAGGTCACGCGCGGTGGTGTCGCCGTGCCAGGCGACGCTGTCGCGCCCGTCGCGGTAGTAGCCGAGGCTGAGCCGCGCGAAGGTGGTCGCGTAGCGGGCGCCGAGGAGTAGGCGGATCTGCTCCAGCACGGGGTGTCCAGGGCCGTCCTCCGGCAGCGCGGCCAGGAGGCGGGGCACCTCGACCACGCGGTCGTACATCGGGCGCCGCTCGGCCCGCCAGGCGGTGGTGGCGCAGAGCTCGGCGAACAGCGCCTCGTGCCCGCCGACCCACTCCCGCAGGACCTCGACCCAGGCGGTGTCGTCCAGCGCCACCCGCTCGATCCGCGCCAGCGCGGCGGGGTCGACCGAGGGCGCTCCGCCGCCCAGCAAGCTCGGCTGATGCGCGACCGACGGCATACACGCCAAATCTAGCGCGGCTGTCCAGCTCGGCTATGGAGGCGAGGCGCCTCGCCTGGCCGCCCGCGACTGCTCCTCGGCCACCCCTGCCCGCAGCGCCTCCGGCTCCAGCACCCGCGCCGTCCCCCCGAACCCCAGCACCCAGCTCACCACCTCGGTGGTGCCGCGCACCTCCATGGCCATCTCCACGCCGCCGGCGACCTTGCGGAAGCGCTGGGTCGGGTGCCACATGCGGCGCTGGACGTAGCGAGCGACCTTGTCATCGAACCAGATCCGCACCCGCGTCACCTCCTTGCCGCGGATCAGCCCGAACGCCCCTTCGGTGATTTGCTCGGGCCGGTAGTCCGCGGGGTACTCGAACTTGTCGCCGCGCAGCCACTCGACCTCCTTGAAGCCGTCGAGCGCGAAGGTGCGGATCTCGCCGCCGTGGCCCTCGCTCCGCGCCGCCAGGTAGAGCCCCTTCTTGTAGACGAGCAGCGTGTAGGGCTCGAGGACGAAGGTCTTCTTCCCGCCGGAGACGCCCTGGTGGGTGACGCGCAGGCGCTCCTCGCGCAAGAGCGCGGTCATGATGTCGTTGACGTCCTCGATCCGACCCTCGTAGAGGTGGCGCGCCTCGTTCACGTCGAAGACCTTGCGGTCGAGGTTCCGCACCGCCGCGAAGTCCTTGCGGCGCAGGGTGGCCTCCAGCTTGGCGAACACGTCGTCCAGGTCCTCCTTGAAACCGGTGCCGGAGAGAAAATCGAACACCCGGCGCGACAGGTACAGGGCCACCATCTGGGCGGTCGTCAGGGTGATGGTCTGGCGACGCGCCGTCGGCATCAGGCGCCAGACCTTGCGCCTGCCGGACAGCTCTTCGTAGAGGGGCTCGCCGGCGCGCGCCAGGGCCTGCAGGTAGCGGAGCGCGGTCCGCGGGTTCACGCGAAACCGCTCGGCGACGTCGTAGATGGTGAACCCCTCGGCGCCGTCGAGCAGCGTGCGCAGCTCGTGCAGGCGCGCCGCGGGGGCGTAGCGGGTGACGGTCCCCGCCGGGCGCACCTTCCGTTTCGGCATGCGCGCAGGATAGCGGCCTGGACCAGTTCTGTCAGAGGTGGCGCACGGGGCTCGCGGCGGGTCAGAACCGGCCGCCCAGGAGGACCGTGGCCCCGTCGGCGCCGGGAGTGGGCGCGATCGACAGCGAGAGCCCGGTTCGCGTTCCACAAGCTGCTGGTGGCGACGTTGCGCCCGGCGGCTTTCCAGGCGAAGGCCGAGAAGGCTGGGCCGCGGTCCATGCGGGCGTGCGGAAGGTTCTCGCGCGGCGCTGACTCGTCCCGGACCAGTTTTGTCATAGGTCGGGGTTAGCCTGGGTCTCATCGAAAGGTGGACGCCATGGAGAACCAGAAGGACAAAGCGCTCGGGAACGTGCTCGGGGAGATCGAGAAGCAGTTCGGCAAGGGGGCGATCATGCGCCTCGGGACCGAGGGGCAGGAGGGGGCGCGGGCGGAGGCGGGGGTGGTGTCGACGGGGTCGCTGGGGCTGGACATCGCGCTCGGCACCGGCGGGCTGCCGCGCGGGCGGATCGTCGAGGTGTACGGGCCCGAGTCGTCCGGGAAGACGACGCTGGCGCTGCACGTGATCGCCGAGGCGCAGCGGGCGGGCGGGACCTGCGCCTTCATCGACGCCGAGCACGCGCTGGACGTCGGCTACGCGCGCAAGCTGGGGGTCAAGACCGAGGACCTGCTGCTCTCGCAGCCGGACCACGGCGAGCAGGCGCTGGAGATCACCGATCTGCTGGTCCGCTCGGAGGCGGTCGACGTCATCGTGATCGACTCGGTGGCGGCGTTGGTCCCCAAGGCGGAGCTGGAGGGGGAGATGGGGGACGCGCACGTGGGGCTGCAGGCGCGGCTCATGAGCCAGGCGCTGCGCAAGCTGACCGGCGCCACGGCGCGCGGCAAGTGCCTGGTGGTCTTCATCAACCAGCTCCGGATGAAGATCGGCGTCATGTTCGGCAACCCGGAGACGACCACCGGCGGCAACGCGCTGAAGTTCTACGCCTCGGTCCGCCTCGACGTGCGGCGGATCGGCGCGCTCAAGGACGGCGAGCAGGTGGTGGGGAACCGGACGCGGGTGAAGGTGGTGAAGAACAAGATGGCGGCGCCGTTCCGGGAGACGGAGTTCGACGTGGCGTACGGGCAGGGGATCTCGCGGGCGGGCGAGGTGATCGATCTGGGCGTCGAGGCGGGGGTGCTGGAGAAGAGCGGGGCCTGGATCAGCCACGGCGGCGAGCGGCTGGGCAACGGGCGGGACGCGGCCCGGCAGCACCTGCTTGAGCACCAGGAGCTGCTCAAGGAGCTCCGCGGCAAGCTGCTGCTGCGGGCCGGGATCGGGACGGCCGGGGCAGCGGCCGCGCCGGCGCCGGCCGCC
>DASZVW010000770.1:0-3151 GCA_035546895.1 Polyangia bacterium | reverse complement strand
GGAGAACGAGGCCTCGAGCTCGATCTACGGGAACAGCGACGCCCCCTACCTGAACGGCCTCATCGCCAAGTACGCGCACGCCACCGGGTACGACGATCCGCTCGCCGACTCGGTCCCCAGCGAGCCGCACTACGTCTGGATGGAGGCCGGCACCAACAGCTTCTCGGACGCCACCTTCCTCACCGACAGCGATCCCTCGGCGAGCAACAGCACCAAATCGACCGCGCACCTCACGACCCAGATGGAGGCCGCCTCGCCGCCGGTGAGCTGGATGAGCTACCCGGAGGGGCTGAACAGCTCGACCGGCGCCTGCCCGGTCCACTCCTCGGGGTTCTACGCGGCCAAGCACGATCCGTTCGTGTTCTTCCAGGACACCGCGGGGAGCCCCCCGTCCGCGACCAACGCCGCCTGCGCCGCGCACCACCAGGCCTACACGACGGCCGGCTTCGGCCAGGCGCTCGCTCAGGGGACGGTCGCCCAGTACAACTTCATCGTCCCCAACCTCTGCGACGACATGCACGGCGACTCGGCCTGCCCGTCGTCCAACGAGATCGCCGCCGGCGACGCCTGGCTGTCGGCGAACTTGCCGCCGATCATCAGCTTCGTGAACGCGCACCAGGGGGTCCTCTTCATCATCTGGGACGAGCCCGAGGGGGGGAGCCCGCTGATGCCGTTCGTGGCCGTCGGGCCGGGCGTCAAGCCGGGCTACGCCGGCGCGGTCTCGTACACCCACAGCTCGTTCACCAGGTCGATCGACGAGATCTTCGGCCTGCCGGTGCTCTCGACGGTCACCGGGGCCAAGGACCTGGCGGACCTGTTCCAGCCGGGGATGTTCCCGTAGCCGCGCGGGCTAGCAGCCGTCGTCGACGAGGCCGTTGCAGTTGTCGTCGATGCCGTTGCCGCAGATCTCGGGGGCGCCCGGGTTGGCGGCGGCGTTGGTGTCGTCGCAGTCGTTGCACCAGGTGTAGCCGTCACCGTCGGCGTCGGTGGCGGCGCCCGCCACGCCGTGCTCGCAGTCGACGAAGCTCTGCAGGTAGGCGGCGCGCTCCGGCACCAGCGCGCGCGCGGTCTGGGTGGCGGTCTGGACGTCGCTGGCCGTCGCCCAGGCGTGCGGATCGCTGCCGGCGGCGGCGGCGATCTGCTGCGACCAGGTGTCGATCCATCCCTGGATCTGCGCGACGTCGAACTGACCCAGCAGCGTCTCGATGGCGTCGGCGTACTTCATGCGCCAGCCGGGGTCGCCCAGCACCACCAGCCACTTGTCCCCCGGCGTCGGGGCCGGCTGCGCGCGGCTCGACCAGAAGTAGATGGGGTGGTCCTTGGCGCCCGGCAGGTCGAAGGTCTCCAGCCAGTCCCAGGTCGAGTCGGTGTCCTGCGGCTGGAAGATGAACCCGGCCGTCCCCTGGTCGTAGAGGTAGAAGTTATGCGACCCGTTGTAGTAGCCGTCGGCGTCGTTGATGGTCGCCTCGGCGGCCCAGGCTCTGAGCGAGCCCTGGATGTCCATGATCGCGGCCAGCGAGCCGAGATCCTCGGCGGCCTTGAACATCTTGAGGCGGGTGGTGTTGCCGGCGGTGTTGGTCTCCAGCTGCACGGCCCCCTTCCAGAGATCGCCGCCCGGGTTGTTGGGGAAGAACGCGCGCACCGTCCCGTCGCCCACGCTCTGCTCGAGCACGTAGAGCCCGTAGTAGGCGCCGTTGATGTTCAGCATGGCGCTGGCCGAGCAGGGGGCCATGATCCCCACCTGCCGCAGCCAGGCCTGCGAGAGGCGGTCGTGCATGAAGGTCCAGTCGTCGCGCGGCATGTCGAACACCAGCTTGCTGACGCCGTGGAAGGCGCCGGTGGGGTTCGTCTGATCGAACGAGACGTCGAACTGCATCTTGGCGCGGTCGCCGTCCAGCTTGACCGTCTGGTCCCACGACGACTGCCCGTGCAGCTTGATCTGGGCGTCGGTCACCGTCTCGCCGTTCAGGCGGAAGGTGATCGGGTGGTAGGTGGCGAAGTCGAGGCCCGCCTCCAGCATCGTCAGGTCGTGGAACTCGGCGTCCATCGCCGCCCACTGGTCGGCGGAGATGTCGAAGTCGTACGTCGCCAGCGTCCCTTGATCGAAGAGGTCCGAGCAGGCCAGCGGGTTCGCGGGCCCGCCGTCGGCCGCGCCGCCGCTCCCCCCCTGGGCGGCGTCGGCCCCCCCCGCGCCGCTCTGGCTGGCCGGGGGCCCGCCGTTCCCGAGATGTGGTTGTCCGCCGTCGCCGCAGCTCAGGCAGAGCGCCGCCAGGGGGAAAGAAAGGAACGCGCGCCGCACCAGACGTTCGAGCTTCATTTTGACCCTCGACCGTTCGAGCAGAGCAAGGCCGGTGCCCGCGGAGGTCCGGCCTGCCGGCGCGTCGCCATCCAGGAACCGTTACGTCGCATCCGCGTTTCGCTACGGGCCCGCCCTCCGCCGTGAGCCGTTGCCCGACGCCACGGCCGAGCGCGGGGAACCAGGGCCCGCGCGCGGTGTCTCACGCCGAGCTCAACCTGGTCCCGTACATCGATCTGCTGACTTGCACGGTGGCGTTCCTGCTGATCACCGCCGTGTGGACCCAGCTCGCCCGCCTGGAGGTTCGCCAGCGGGGCCGAGGCGACCTCGACCAGCCGACGGTGTCCGAGGAGCTGCGGATCGCGGTGCGGTTCGCGACGGCGGCTTCAATCTGATCGTCGGCGATCAGGACCATGGACGCGGTGATGAGCGCCGGGTCCCCGGACGTCTCGATGGCCGACGCGGCGCCCGGCTAGCGGCGGGCGCGGGAGTTTTTCCGCGCGGGGCAGGGAATTCCTCCCACCGGGGGGCCGGAACCCCGCGGAACGCGACGCCTCGCGCTGGCATGGGACGTGCTGCCTGGACGGTCGGACGCGTGGCGACGCCAGGCCTCAGATTCTCCCCGAGTCGGTGCATCGCGATCGCGGCGGTGGTGGCGGCGCTCGCCGTGCCGGCGCGGGCGCGGGCCGAGCAGGCGATCCGGACGGTGACGCTGCCCGAGGCGCTGGCCTACGCCCGCGCGCACCAGCCGGCGGTGCGGGCCGCGCTGGCCCGGATCGCGGCGCAGCGGGCGGACGCCGCCGTCCCGCGCGCCGGCTGGTACCCGTACGCCGGGCTCACCGGCCAGCTGTTCGC
>DASZVW010000769.1:0-3459 GCA_035546895.1 Polyangia bacterium | reverse complement strand
CGCGCCGCCCGAGGCGACGGTGGTCGCCCGGCCGACGCCCCCGCCTCCGCCGGGAGGGCCGCGGGTCGGCGCCTCGGTGGTCGCCGCGCGCGTGCTCTCGTCGTCGATGGCGCTCGGCGCCTCGCTGTCGGGCCGCTTCGGGCTCACCACCGGCGGCGCGCTGGCGCCCTCGGTGGCGCTGGCGCTCCTCTATCTACCGGGCGACTTCTTCGAGTCGGGCGACGATCTCGGGATCCGCTGGGCGGCGCTGGCGGCCACCGCCTGCCCGGGGTGGGGGCTGGGCGGCCGGCTGCGCGTCGAGCCCTGCGCGCGCCTCACCGGCGGGTTTCTGTCGGCGACCGACCACTCGGTCAACACCCCGCGCACGGTCGATCGCCCCTGGGGGAGCGCCGGGGCGCTCTTGCGGGCGAGCGCGCTCCTGGGGGGGAAATTCTCGCTGGACGTCGAGGCGGGGGTCGACTTTCCGTTCGTCACGCGCCGCTTCATCACCACCACTTCCCAGCCATATCAAGGGGTTGGCTCCACGGCGGCGGTCTCGCCCGCGGTTTCGGTGGGGCTCTCCCGCGGTCTATAAAACAGGCGCCGGCCGCGCTATGATCAGAAGCTGCGGGAGCGGGAATTGAGATTCCGAACCACGATGACCACCGCCGCCGTCTTCGACACGCGCGAGCTCGAAGGCGCGCTGCCCGTCGTGCACGTGCCCGTCCCCCCGCGCCCGCGCGAAGGCTCGCGCGAGGAGGCGGCGCGCGCCGAGCAGAGCCGGAACCTGCGGCTGCGCGGGCTGGTCGACACGCACATCGACTTCGTGGCGCGCGTGCTCCGGAACTCGGGGACGCCGCACGCCGAGATCGACGACGAGGTGCAACGCACCTTCATCGTGGCGGCCCGGCGCCTCGACGACATCCGCCCGGGCGCCGAGAAGAGCTTCCTGTTCCGGATCGCCTTCAACCTGGCGGCGCACGCGCGGCGGACGGCGGCGCGGCGGCGCGAGGTGGCGGCCGACCAGGCGCCCGAGCAGGTCGAGCGGTTCGCGACGCCCGAGGCGCTGACCGATCAGAAGCGGATGCGCGAGCTGCTCGACAGCGTGCTCGATCAGATGGACGAGCACCTGCGGGCGGCCTTCGTGCTGCACGAGTTCGAGGAGCTGAGCACGGCGGAGATCGCCGAGGTGCTCGGCATCCCGCGGGGCACCGTCGCCTCGCGGCTGCGCCGGGCGCGGGCCGAGTTCCGCGAGCGGGTGGCCGCGCTCGACGGGTTCGCGGGGTACGTCAACCGGGAAGGCCAGGGCTAGTGGGATGTCGGATCCGTTGCGATTGAGGGAGGAGGGCGCGAGCGCGCTCGAGCGCGCGCTGCTGGAGGCCGGCTCGTCGTACCGGAGCTCGCCGGCGGCGCGGGCCAAGACGCTGGCCGCGCTGGGGGTGGCCGGCTCGGCGACGCTGCTGGCGGGGGCGGCGCAGGCGGCGCCGCTGGGGACGCTGGCCAAGCTGACCTGGGGGAAGCTCCTGGCCGCGGTCTCGCTCGCCGGCGCGGTGGCGGCGGTGCCGAGCTACTACGCCTGGCAGCGGCACCAGGCGGCGACCCGGGCGACCGCTCAAAGAGTCGCGGTCGCCCGAGCGGCCGACCCGGAGGCGTCGCCGCCCTGGATGCAGGTTCGCAACGGGCAGCAGGCCCAGGCCACGCGGCGGTCCGTCGCCGGGTTGGACTTTCACGACCTGCCGGCCTCGACGGGCGGCGACGGCGTCGAGACGCGTTCCACGCGGAGCTCGCCGCACGCCGCGGCCACGGCCACCCTGGCGCGGGAGCTCTCGACGCTGGACGCCGCGCGGGGGATGCTCGCCCGCGGCGACGCGGCCGGCGCGCTGGCCCGCCTCGACGCCTACGCGCGCCGCTACCCGCACGGCCACCTCGGCCTCGAGGCCGAGGTGCTGCGCATCGACGCGCTCGACGCCGGCGGGCGCCCGGAGGCGGCCCACGCGCGCGCCGAGGCGTTCCTGCAGCGCCACCCGCACAGCGTGCTGGCGGCGCGCGTCCGGGCTCACCTCGGCGACTAGGCGAGGTCGGCGGTGATCTCGGCCGGCGCGGTCCGGGGGCTCGCCGCCGTGGTCGCGGCGGGGCTGGTGCTGGGCGGCTGCGCCGCCACCACCGACTCGCTCGGCTACGACGACGGGGAGAGCAAGACGCTGCACCCGCTGACGCCGCCGGGCTCGTACCCGAACCCGTTCCGCGATCTCCTCGGCCAGTCCGACGCCGCCATCAGCGGCAAGATCAACAACGTCTTCAACACCCTCTTCCACGGCTCGCCGGCGCAGGCGTTCTACGTGACGGTCGGCAGCGACCAGGCCTACATCGAGGACACGCTCCACGACGACATCCGCACCGAGGGGATCGGCCTCGGGATGATGGTCTGCGTGGAGATGGGCAAGCAACCCGAGTTCGACGCCCTCTGGACCTACGCCAAGGAGACGCTGCGGATCGGCGCCGGCCCCGACGCCGGCTACTTCCCCTCGTTCTGCGACGACGCCAGCGGGACGCCGTTCTCCTGCCTCGACCCTTATGGCTTCGAACAGTTCGTGACCGCGCTGATCTTCGCCCACGACCGCTGGACGAGCAGCGGCGCGATCGACTACGCCGCCGACGCCCTGGCGCTGTTCCACACGCTGCACCACAAGGTGGACGACAACGGCGGCGTCGTCGACGGCGTCACCGACATCTTCGACGCCGCCACCCTGCTGCCGTTCGACGTCCCCGACGTCTCGTCCGCCGACGTGACCCGGCCCTCGCTGGTGATGCCGGGGTACTACGCGCTGTGGGCCGAGGCGGAGGCGGACCCGGCCTGGACCGCCACCGCCGCCGCCGGGCGCAGCTTCTGGCAGGGGGACGCCAACGCGCTGACCGGCTTCACGCCGGTGCGGTCGCGCCTCAACGGGACGCCGCTCCCCGGCTGGTCGACGTTCGCGCCCGAGGCCTACCGCGCGCAGATCAACGTGGTGATCGACCAGATCTGGGCGGGCGGCGACGCCTGGAACGTCAGCGAGAGCAACGCGCTGCTCGCCTACTTCAGCGGTCAGGGGGCCAACTACGGCCGGATCTTCAGCCTCGACGGGACCACGGTGGTCGACGCCGCCCACGACCCGTCGCTGGTGGTCGCCAACGGCATCACCGCCCTGGCCTCGACCAACGCCGACCGCGCGAGCTACGTGAACGCCGTCTGGACCATGGACATCCCCACCGGCAACGCGCGCTACTACTCGGGGATGCTCTACATGGTCTCGCTGCTGATCCTGGGCGGCCAGTTCCAGGTCTTCTAGCGGACGCCGCCGGGGACCAGCATGCGGGCCAGGGGGCGCGGCGCGCGGACGCCGTTGTCGCGCATCCAGGCCTCGCCGGCGGCGGCCGCGGCGTCGCCGCCGAGGTCGCCGGCCGCCATCTCGGCGGCGGCCTTGAACAGGCCGAGCCCGT
>DASZVW010000768.1:0-9009 GCA_035546895.1 Polyangia bacterium | reverse complement strand
GACCGGCGGCGCCACCGGCACCGGCGGCGCGGGCACCGGCGGCGCGACGGGCCAGGGCGGCGCCGGCGGCATGATGTCCTGCCCGGGCTCGGTCTACGACGCCTCGAACCCGCCGCAGCCGCTGACGCTGTCCGGGAGCCTGGGGGCGCACGATCCGGCGGCCTACGTCCTCGGCAGCACCATCTACCTGGCGGCCACCGGCCTCATCGCCAAGACCTCGACCAACCTCACCACCTGGAACAATGCCCCCACACCGCTGGCCCTCCCCGCCTGGGCCGCCACGGCGACGGGCGCGACCAACCTCTGGGCGCCGGACGTCTCCTTCTTCGGCGGCGTCTACCACCTCTATTACGCGGCCTCCACCTTCGGCAGCAACAAGTCGTGCATCGGCCAGGCGACGCGCGCCGCGCTCGACAGCGGGAGCTGGGCCGACCAGGGGCAGGTGCTCTGCTCGAACATCGGCGAGACGGACAACTGGAACGCCATCGATCCCAACGTCGTCGTCGACGACGACGGGACGCCCTGGCTGGAGTTCGGCAGCTTCTGGAGCGGCCTCAAGATGGTCAAGCTCGACCCCACCACCGGCCTCCGCGCCGACACGATGCTCTACTCGCTGGCCAACGGCGCCAACTCCAAGGGGAGCCTCGAGGGCGGCTGGGTGTTCAAGCGCTGCGGCTAATACTACCTCTTCTCCTCCTGGGGCGCCTGCTGCAGCGGCGCCTACGACTACAACATCCGCGTCGGCCGCGGGACCACCGTGACCGGGCCCTACGTCGACGAGGCCGGCACCGACCTCATGAAGGGGGGCGGCACGCTGCTGGTGCAGGGGAACTCGAGCTGGATCGCCCCCGGCCACAACGCGGTCATCGTCTACGACAACAAGACCTACAACATCTATCACGCGCTCAAGGGGAGCTCGAGCGGCGCCGCCACGCTGCGCATCTCCGAGATCGCCTGGACCGCCGACGGCTGGCCGGTCTCGGGCGGGCCATAGACGCGGGACCTTGGGAGGGCCCCGCGCCCCCGGCGAGCGATCACCGTCGCGGCCAGCGTCAGCGGGCGACGACGTCCAGGTTGGTCTTCTTCACGTTGTTCGAGCTGCCGCCGACCATCACCTCGAAGCGCCCCGGCTCGACGACGCGCTTCATGGCGGCGTTCCAGAACGACAGCTCCTCGAAGCCGAGCGGGAGCTCGACCCGCTTCGCCTCGCCCGGCTTGAGGTGGACGCGGCGGAAGCCCTTCAGCTCTTGCACCGGCCGGGTGACGGAGCTGACCAGGTCGTGGATGTAGAGCTGCACCACCTCGTCGGCGGCGCGCTTGCCGGTGTTGGTGACGGTGACCGAGACGGTCGTCTTGCCGGTGGGGGCGATCTTGGCCGGCGAGACCGCCAGCCGGTCGTACTTGAACGTGGTGTAGGAGAGGCCGTAGCCGAACGGCCACTCGGGCCCCGGCTGCTCGCCGAGGTAGAGCCGCCGCGCCGACGGCTTGTAGTTGTAGTAGGCCGGGATGGTCCCCACCGAGCGCGGCGTGCTGACCGGCAGCCGCCCGGCCGGGCTGACGTCGCCGAACAACACGTCGGCCACCGCGGTCCCGGTCTCCTCGCCCAGGTAGAAGCCGTCGAGGATGGCCGGCACCTTCTGATCGAGCTCCGGCGTGGTCAGCGGGCTGCCGTGGATGAGCAGCAGCACGGTCGGACGGCCGGTGGCCAGCACCGCGCGCGCCAGCTCCATCTGCCGGCCCGGCAGGTCGAGCGACATCCGGTCGCCGAGGTGGTTGTCGGCCCACCCCTCGCGCGAGAGCTGCTCGTTCTGCCCCAGCACCAGCAGCACCACGTCGGCGGCGGCGGCCACCTTGGCCGCCTCGGCGGTCAGGCGCGCGTCGTCGGCCGGATCGGACATCTCCACCAGGTCGTCGGCCCAGCCGCGGTTCCCCTTGGTCAGGCCGCAGCCCGGCGCGGTGTTCACCTGCACCTTGCCGCCCAGGCGCGCCCGCAGCCCGTCGACGACGCTGACGGTGTGGTCGGGGACGCCGCTGTAGCCGCCCAGGCGGGTGACCGCCGCGTTGGGGCCGATGACCGCGATCGACTTCAGCCGCCTGGCGTCGAGCGGCAGCAGGTCGTGGTCGTTCTTGAGCAGGACGATCGTCTCGTCGGCCGCGCGGCGGGCCAACGCCCGATCAGACGCCCGCTCCCCCTCCAGGGTGGCGTCGACGTAGGGGTGCTCGAACAGGCCGGCCAGGAACTTGGCCCGCAACACGCGCGCCACCGCCTGGTCGACCGCCGCCTGCGGCAGCCGCCCGGCCTTCACGTCGGCGGCCAGCGTGGCGAAGCCCTCGAACTGCGGGACCTCCAGATCGACGCCGGCCTCCAGCGCCACCCGCCCCGCCTCCGGCAGCGTCGCCACCACGTGGTGCTTGCGCTCCAGCTCGGCGACCCCGAAGTAGTCGGAGACCACCACCCCCTTGAACCCCCACTCGCCGCGCAACAGATCGGTGAGCAGCCAGTGGTTGGCGTGCGAGGGGATCCCGTCGACCTCGTTGTAGCTGGCCATCACCGTCGCCACGTTGGCCTCGCGGACGGCCGCCTCGAACGGCGGCAGGAAGACCTCACGCAGCACGTGTGGCGAGTAGTTGCCGGGCGCCGTGTTGCGCCCCCCCTCGGGGGTGCCGTGCCCGGTGAAGTGCTTGGCGGTGGCCATCACGTGGTGGCCGTCGATCGGGGCGTCGGCCCCCTGCCGCCCCTGGAAGCCGCGGATGGCGGCCACCCCCAGACGGCTCACCAGGTAGGGGTCCTCGCCGTAGGTCTCCTCGATGCGTCCCCAGCGGGGGTCGCGCGCCACGTCGACCACCGGCGCCAGCACGTGCTGCACGCCGCGGGCGCGCGCCTGCCGGGCCGCCACGCCGAAGATCTGCTCGAGCAGGTCGGGATCGAAGGTGGCCGCCAGGCCGATCGCCTGCGGGAAGCTGGTGGCGCCCGGGGCCACGAAGCCGTGCAGCGACTCCTCGTGCAAGAGGGCCGGGATCCCCAGCCGCGTCTTCTCGACCAGGAACTTCTGGACGGCGTTGGCGAAGGCGACCGCCCCCTTGGCGTCGTGGCGGTCGGAGGGGCGCGTGATCTCGCCGATGCCGTCGGGCATCAGCTTGCCCGCCAGCGCCGGCGAGAAGTCGTGCGTCTTGGGATCGTCGATGGCGTTCTTGTCCCAGTTGACGCTCCCGAGCTGGGCCACCTTCTCGGCCAGCGTCATCCGCGACATCAGATCGGCGACGCGCTCCGCGACCGGGCGCTTGGGATCGCGGTAGGCGGGCGCCGGCTCGGCGGCGCGGCCGGCGGCGCCCGACCAGGTGATCGCGGCCAGGCCCGCCGCGCACGCCAAGGTGGCGAGCGGCGGCTTCGAAAACGGATTCTGACGGGGGCTCATGAGCGCGGACCATACATCAGAAGCAACGCCTGGCGCGCTTCCCCGGCGGCGGCGAATTGGCTAACCTGCCGCGCATGTCAAAACGGCCCCCAGGCTGGATCGCGCTCGTCGCCGGGTTCTTCGGGATCTTCGCCGCCGCCTGCATCATGCGGGCGGCCCCCTCCGCCACCGCGCCCGGCGCCACGGCGGCCCCGGCCCCGACCGCGGCCACCCGCGCCGCCGAGGACCGCATCGCCGGCCTGCCGCGCGTCGATCTCCTGGGCGGCGCCGGGATCGCCGCCTTCAAGGTGCAGGGCGAGGCGCAGAAGGTCGACCTGGCGCCGCTGGCGGTGGCCGGACAGCCCTTCACCGACGCCGTCCGC
This sequence comes from Polyangia bacterium, assembly GCA_035546895.1. Lineage (GTDB taxonomy): Bacteria > Myxococcota_A > Polyangia > Fen-1088 > Fen-1088 > JADGRB01. Next base: position 5,231 of record DASZVW010000768.1, on the reverse strand, counting down.
GCCACCGTCAAGCAGGGGTCGGACCACGAGTGGGCGGTCCAACTCGAGGCCCCCAACGCCGCCCCGGTCGAATCGGGCGACGCCATCCTGGCGACGTTCTACCTGCGGACCGAGACGCCGCAGGAGGGGGGCGTCGGCGAGACGGAGTTCGTGTTCGAGCTGAACGGCTCGCCCTACACCAAGTCGATCCAGTACCCGGTCGACGGGGAGGCCGGCTGGCAGAAGGTGGAGGTCCGCTTCAAGGCCGCCGCCACCTACCCCGCCGGTGGCGCGCACGCCATCTTCCGCCTCGGCTACGGCGCCCAGACGATCGAGATCGGCGGCGCCAAGGTGGAGGACTTCGGCAAGCAGATCGCCTACACCAACCTCCCGAGCACGCAGACCGCCGATCGCAAGCGCGCGCGCGCGGCGGACGAGGCCGCCAAGGCCGCCGCCGCCAAGGAGGCCGCGCTGCCGCCGATCGAGGGGGGCGACCTCCCCATCACCGTCTCGGCCGGCGAGGTCATCCGCCCCATCAGCCCCTACGTCTACGGGATCAACTCGCAGCCGTTCGAGGGGGTCGGCGCCACCGTCCGCCGCATGGGCGGCAACCGGCAGACCGCCTACAACTGGGAGCTCAACGCCTCCAACGCCGGCAGCGACTACAACCAGTCGAGCGACAACTGGCCCTGCACGGCGATGGGCTACACCGACTGCAACGTCCCCGGCGCGCAGTTCATCGACTTCGGCCGCCAGAACCGCAAGGCGGGGCTGGAGTCGATCGCCACCGTGCCGCTGGTCGACTACGTCACCGCCGACGAGCGAGGCTCGGTCCCGGAGGCCGAGAAGGCGCCCAGCAAGCGGTGGGACAAGTCGGTGGCCCACAAGCCGGGACCCTTCACCACCTCGCCGGATCTGAGCGACGGCGTCGTCTACGAGGACGAGTTCGTCAACGCGCTGGTCGCCAAGCTGGGGAAGGCGGCCGACGGGGGGATCAAGTTCTACTCGCTCGACAACGAGCCCGCCCTCTGGCCCAGCACCCACCCGCGCGTCCACCCGGACAAGACCACCTACGCCGAGATGATCTCCCGCACCGAGGCGACCGCCGGCGCGCTGCTCAAGGTCGACCCCGGCGCCTTCGTGCTGGGCGCGGTGGCCTACGGTTGGGCGGAGTACAAGAACCTGCAGGACGCGCCCGACGCGGCGGCGCACAACGAGAAGTACGGCAGCTACCTCGACTTCTTCCTGGCCTCGATGAAGAAGCTCGAGGAGAAGCACCACCAGCGGCTGGTCCACGCGCTCGACATCCACTGGTACCCGGAGGCGCGCGGCGCCAAGCGGATCACCGACAACGACAACACGCCCAAGACCGTCGACGCCCGCGTGCAGGCGCCGCGCAGCCTCTGGGATCCGAGCTACGTCGAGAAGAGCTGGATCGCCGCCGAGCTGGGCGGCAAGCCGATCCGCCTCATCCCCTGGCTGCAGGAGAAGATCGCCGCCCGCTACCCGGGGACCAAGCTGAGCATGACCGAGTACGACTTCGGCGGCGGCACCCACGTCTCGGGCGGCCTGGCGCAGGCCGAGGTGCTGGGCGTGCTGGGGCGCGAGGGGGTCTACCTGGCCAACTACTGGGGGAACGGCCCCGGCAACGGCCAGCTCCCGAGCTACGTCAAGGCGGCGTTCCAGATCTACCGGAACTACGACGGCCACGGCGGCGTGTTCGGCGACACCGCCGTCGCCGCCGCGCCCGCCGATCTCGACAAGGCCGCCGTGTTCGCCGCCACGGACTCCAAGCGCCCGGGGACGCTGACGGTCCTGGTGATCAACAGGGAGCAGCGCACCGCCTTCAATGGCAAGATCGCCCTCCAGGGGGGAAACTACGCCGTCGCCAAGGTGTTCAGCTTCGACGGCACCTCCTCCAACGTCCGCCCGCTTTCCGACGCTCCGATCGCCAACAACCAGCTCAGCTATCACTTGCCGCCGCTGTCGGCGACCTTGTTCGTCTGCAGCGGCCGCTGAAAGGCCCGCTTGGATTCGCCTCGCTTACGTAGCCCCGTCCCCCGCCCCCTCCCCTTCGTCCTCGCGCTCGCCGCGGCGGCCGGCTGCGGCGGCGGGGGCGCGATCACCGACGCCGGAGGGATGGTGACGACGCTCCCTCACGACGCCACAGTGACCGTCGATCTGACGGCCAGCTACCAGACGATGGTGGGGTTCGGCGCCGCGGTCGCCTACTACGACGGCTCGGCGATGGCGAACCCGATGAGCGCCCAGCTGTTCCAGGCGCTGTTCGGCGACCTCGGGATCCAGGTCCTGCGGGTGGGCAACTGGTACCAGAACAACAACGACGACAACGGCGCCTTCAACCAGACGGCCGCCTTCGTCCAGGCCGTGCACCAGGCCGGGTACGCGCCGATCCTGCTGATGTCGTCCTGGAACCCGCCGCTGGCCCTCAAGAACAACGGCTCGCTGCGCGCGGGCGGGACGCTCCCCAAGGACGCCGACGGCAACTACGAGTACGCCGCCTTCGGCACCTGGTGGGCCCAGAGCCTGACCGCCTTCGCCGCCGCCACCGGCGGCATCGTCCCCGACTACGTCAGCATCCAGAACGAGCCGGACTTCACCACCACCAACGAGGGGACTTGCCTGTTCGACCCCACCGAGGACGCCACCAACGCCGGCTACGGCCCGGCGCTCGACGCGGTGAGGACCGCGGTGGCGGCGGCGGCCGCGCAGGCGACCGGCGGCTTCCCGATGCCCAAGTTCATCGGCCCCGAGAACGACAGCCTGGCCAAGGGGGAGCTCGAGAAGTACATCACCGCGCTCTCCGGCACGCCGAGCTACCTCGGCGAGCTCGACGCGGTGGCGCACCACCTCTACGGCAGCGGGACCGACTCCATCCCCAACTCGTACAACTCCAACATGACCGGCGTCGCCAACGCCGCCGCCACGGCCGGCAAGCCGATCTGGCAGAGCGAGTACGCCCCCAACGCCCAGAGCGCCTTCGACACCGCCTGGCTGCTGCAGAACGCGGTGACCATCGAGGGGGTCTCCGCCTACCTCTACTGGGACCTCTACTGGCCGGGGGGCGCCGGTCAGCCGCCCGAGGGGCTGGTCAGCACCACCTCCACCGGGTTCATCATCAACGACGACTACTACGCGATCCAGCACTTCGCCAAGGGGATCGCCACCGGCTGGACGCGCGTCGGCGCGGGCTCCAGCGAGACGCCGCTGCTCGCCTCGGCGTTCCTCTCGCCCGACGGCACGCAGCTGACGGTGGTGCTGGTCAACACCGACGGCGCCGACCACCAGGTGGCCATCGCCGCCGCCGGCTTCACCGGCGCCACCTCCGCCGTCTACCGGTCGTCGGGGACCAGCGAGCGGTTCGCGTCGATGGGGCCGCTCGACGCCGCGGGGTCGCTCGACATGCCCGCGCAGTCGATCGCCACCGTCATGCTCTCGCCCTGAGCGGCGCGGTCCACGGCGCCCGCGCGTGGCGGCGCTGGAGGCGAGCGGCCCCACCTTCCAGCGCCCGGACTACGCCCGGCTCAGTTGCTCGTCCACATGACGTCGCTGATCGTCATGTCGGGCGAGCACCCCGCCTGCACGCCGCCGTCGGGGGGCGCCGCCGAGGAGAACTGCCACTGGAGGCCGAACATCTCCTTCTCGAAGTCGGCCGGGGCGGACGGCATCCCGGTCGCCGTCAGGTCCGAGAACTTGACCACCGTCGGCGTCCCCGCCGTGGCCGGGATGGTGACCGCGATCTGCGGGAAGTCGTAGCAAGAGCCGGTGCAGGTCCCCTTGTTGGAGGGCGGCTCCTGCGACTCGGTCTGCAGCTGGAAGGTGATGTTGCAGCCGTCGGCCGTGCCGCCCAGCGTGAACTGGATGCCGGTCCACATCGACGAGTCGACGCAGGTGTCGAACGACATCCCGCCGCCCGCGTAGTCCGCGGCCACCACCGTCCCCTTGAGCTCCATGTTCCCGGCGCTCCTGTTGATCGTCGCCATGACGGACGACATCACGCCGGCGTCGTTGGTCAGCGCCCCCTTGTAGCCGAAGGTGTGGCCGGTGAGCTGCCCCGTCGTCCCCCACTGGCCGTTGGTGCTGACGCCGCCGTCGCCGGCCGCGGAACCGAAGTTCGTCAGCAGGGCCGTGGTCGGGTTGGCCGTGCAGGCGAGCGTCGTCGCGCCGGCCGCGCCGCCCGATCCGGTCGCCCCGCCCGAGGCGCCACCGCCCGTCCCGGTCGATCCGCCCGAGGAGCTGCCGCCGGTCGCGCTGGTCCCGCCGGTGCCGCCGGGCCGCGAGTTCCCCGAGCTGCCGCAGGCGACGAGCGCCAGGCTCGCCAGCACGCCCATCCCCGTCACTGCCGGTCGCAAGATCCCCTTCGTCATTTGCTTCTTCCTTTCGGTCCTTGTTAAAAAAAAGACGCTCTTATCACGCTTTTTCAGCCGCGAAAAGTGCGCGGGGGCGCACGGGAGATTGCTTGGCAGGGGTGGCGGGCCCAGACACCTCGCGCGGCGCGGGACAAACGCTGCTCGTGCAATTTTGCAGTTCAACCGCAAAAATTCCGCAGCTGCCGACTGCCGACTGTCGACCGCCGACTATCGAGGGCCCGCCTACCCCGCGTCCGCGAACAGGTGGGGGAGATCGAGCGAGAAGCCGGGGAGGCGCTCGGTCACGAGCGCGTCGCGCAGCAGCTCCTCGCGCGCGAGGCCGGGACCGGTCCAGCGCTCGACGAAGGCGTTGGGATCGACGATCCAGTACTCTGGGTCGACTCCGGGAGGCTGAGGAACTCGGCCTCGGAGACGAACGGTGCAGCGGCCACCGGCATGGCGGTTGCCGAAATCTCAGCACTCCCGGGCTTTGGAAGGTCGGGCGGCCTACGGCGGCGCGCCGCCGTCCGGACCGCCGGCCGGGCCGCCCGGGGGCGCGCCGCCGTCGGGCGGGAGCTCCTCGCGGTAGCCGAGCAGGGTGTTCATCTCGTCGAGCTTGGTCAGCTTCACCGCGACCTTGTTGTCGGCGAAGGTGTAGGCGCGGGTCTGGACGGTCACGAAGCCGTCGGACTTGACCAGCACGTCGAGCGGGCCCGAGTCGCGCGGGCGGGTCACCACCAAGGGCGCGTGGGGGGCGATGATCCCCAGCCGCTTCGTCCCCCAGAAGACCATCGCCTTCTTGGTCGAGGGGATGATGGTGAAGACGATCTTCACGTTGGGCGACGGCGCGGCCGGGGGCGCGGGGGCCGCCACGCCCGGCGG
>DASZVW010000767.1:0-17741 GCA_035546895.1 Polyangia bacterium | reverse complement strand
TCGCCCCAGAAGAAGCCGTCGGTCAGGTAGAGCGTGTTGGCGTTGGGGGCGCCGTTGTAGACGTCGGTCCGGACGCGCACGCCGGGCTCGCAGGGGCGGACCTCGTAGCGGGTCACCACGGTGACGCGGCTGTCGCCCTCGAGGTGGCCGCGGACGATCACCGCCGCGGCGGCGCCGGGGGCGGCCGGGTCGCTCCCGGGATCGAGGATGGAGGCCGTCTCGTAGTGGACGGCGTCGCGCGGGAGGACGCCGGCGGCGTGGTAGATGGCGTTGGTCTGGTCCCCGAACGTCGCGCTCAGGGGGGCGAGGTCGAGGATGGCGCCGCCCGAGGGGGCCAGGAAGTGCGGGTGCTCGGGGGCGTCGATGACGACGCGGACGAGATCGTTCTCCAGGACGTAGTCCCCCACCGCCGCCAGCGCCTTGGGCCCGGGGACCCGTTCGGCGTCGCCGTCGCCGATCTGCGCCACCCGCAGCTTGGGCGCCGCGCAGAGGGGATAGCTGAGCGCCGCGCAGGCGGACGGCGGCAGGCAGCTCCCGTCGTCGCCGCCGACGCAGCCGTCGCGGTGACAGCCGGCCCCGGCGAGCGCGAGCAGGACCCCCAGCGCGGCCAGCGCTGCCGCCCGAGCGGCCTGGACGAAAGGAAGCGGGCGCCCCATGGCGCCCGCCATCCTACTGCCGATCTGGCTCAGCTCGCTTTGCCGGCCGCGGCCTGGGCCGGGGCGGCGCTGGGTGCGCTGGTCGGGGCGCCGGGGCCGCTCGCCGAAGCGCCGGGCGCGCCGGGGGGACGGCTGGGGCCCGGGCCGGCGCCGCCGGTGGGCGGGGCGACCGTCGGGCGGATCACGCCGCCGCGCGGGCCGATGACCATGACCATGCGGCGCCCCTCCATCATCGGGCGCTGCTCGACCATCGCCACGTCGCCGACCGTCTTGACGACCGAGTCGAGCATCGCCTGCCCGGTCTCGGGGTGGACGATCTCACGGCCGCGGAAGACGATCACCAGCTTGCACTTGTTCCCCTCCGCCAGGAAGCGGCGGATGTGCTTCACCTTGAAGTCGAAGTCGTGCTCGTCCGTCTTCGGGCGCAGCTTGATCTCCTTCAAGACGATCGTCGATTGGTGCTTGCGCGAGGCCTTTTCCTTCTTCGACGTCTCGTACTTGAACTTGCCGAAGTCCATGATCTTGCAAACCGGCGGCGCGGCGCGCGGGTTCACCTCGACCAGCTCGAGGCCGGCCTCTTCGGCGAGCTTGAGCGCCTCGTGCGTCGGGATGACGCCGATCTGGGCGCCGTCGGCGCCGATGACGCGCACCTCGGGCACGCGGATGCGGCGGCCAACGCGGTAGTTGTCCGTCGCGCTCGGGGGAGCTTGATTGAATGGCCTTGGGATGATCTTTCTCCTGGTGGGTGGTGGTTAAGCGAACGTCAGCCCATTGTAATGCCGGCGGGGGCTACGGGATCCCCACCAACGTTCGGATTTTTTGCGAGGTCTGGGATTTTGGCTTCGCTCGCCAGCTGCCGCGCGAAGTCGTCCAGGGGGGTGGCGGGCTGCTGCTTCCCCTCGCGGGTGCGTGGCGAAACCACACGGGCCGCCATGTCCTTCTCCCCGACCACGACCTGGTAGGGGATCTTCTCCAGCGTCGCCCGTCGAATTTTCGCGCCCAGCTTGTCGGCGGCCAGGTCGGCCTCCGCCCGCAGCCCCTCGGCGGCCAGCCGGGCCACGACCTCGCGGGCGTAGGCCTCGGCCTTCTCGCTGACCGTCAGCACCCGGGCCTGGACGGGGGCCAGCCACAGCGGGAAGGCCCCCGCGTAGTGCTCGATGAGCACGGCGATGAACCGCTCGACGGACCCGAACAGCGCCCGGTGGATCATGACCGGCCGCTGGCGGGTGCCGTCCTGGGCCACGTACTCGAGCTGGAAGCGCTGCGGGAGCTGGAGATCGAGCTGGAAGGTCCCGCACTGCCACTCGCGGCCGAGCGCATCCCGGATCTTGAGGTCGATCTTGGGCCCATAGAACGCCCCGCCCCCCTCGTCCACCTCGAACGGCCGCCCGGTCGCCTCCAGCGACTTGCGGATCGCCGACTCGGCCATGTCCCACAGCGCCGGCTCGCCCATGAAGCTCTCGGGCCGGGTGGAGAGGAACAGCTTGATGTCCTTGAACCCGAACAGATCGAGGATGTCGAGCGCGAAGCGGACGCAGCCGCCCATCTCGTCGGGGATCTGGTCCTCCCGGAGGAACAGGTGGCCGTCGTCCTGGGTGAACCCGCGCACCCGCAGGAGGCCGTGCAGCACGCCCGACCGCTCGTACCGGTAGACCGTCCCCAGCTCCGCGTACCGGATCGGCAGGTCGCGGTAGGAGCGCATCTGCGACCGGTAGATCGCGATGTGCATCGGGCAGTTCATCGGCTTGACCAGGTAGCGCTGCCCTTCCAGCTCCATCCCGCCGAACAGGTTCTCGGCGTAGTGCGCGAGGTGGCCGGAGGTCTCGAGCAGCGTCTCGCGCGCCACGTGCGGGGTGTAGACCGGCTGGTAGCCGCGCTTGAGCACCTCGCGCCGGATCAGGTCCTCGAGGATCTGGCGGACCAGCGCCCCCTTGGGGTGCCAGAGCGCCACGCCCGGGCCGACCAGCTCGTCGAAGGAGAACAGATCCAGCTCGCGCCCCAGCGTCCGGTGGTCGCGCTTCTTGGCCTCCTCGATCCGGTGCAGGAACTCGTCGAGCTCCGCCTGCGAGGGGAACGCCGTCCCGTACACCCGCTGGAGCTGCGCGTTCCGCTCGTCGCCGCGCCAGTAGGCGCCCGCGAACGACAGCACCTTGACCGCCTTGATGTCGCCGGTCCGCTCGACGTGCGGCCCCCGACAGAGATCGATGAAGTCGCCGTGCTGGAAGTAGGAGACCTCTTCCCCTTCGGGGATCGATTCGATGATCTCGACCTTGTACTTCTCGCCGCGGGAGCGGAACCGCTCGAGCGCCTCGGCGCGCGAGACCACGTGCCGCTGGAACGGCAGGTCCTCGGCGATGATCTTCTTCATCTCCGCTTCGATCTTCGCCGCGTCCTCGGGCGCGAACGGCGCGGTGTCGAAGTCGTAGTAGAAGCCGGTCTCGATCGACGGCCCGATCGCCACCTTGGCGTCGGGGCGCAGCCGGCGGACCGCGTCCGCCATCACGTGCGACGCCGAGTGCCGCATCCGCGACAGGGGATCGTCCGGGACGTCCCCCTTGTCGCGCGGCCGGATGACCTTCTTGTCCTTCTCGTGGCTCACGCGGACAGCATAGCCGCAGGCACCCCGCCCGCCCCCAACCAATCCGCAACGAATCCCCTTCGCCCAGTCGCCGCCCCCCACGCCCAATCGAAGAGAGCCCCCCCCCCACGCCCAATCGAAGGGAGAGGGTTCCCATCGATCGCGTGAGCGGAGGCGAGCTCTGCTCGCCGAAGCTCTTCGCGGGAGGGTTTGGGAACCCTCCCAGGGTTCCCATCTGTACTGGTAGGCACGGGCGGGATTGAACCGCCGACCCCTACCGTGTCAAGGTAGTGCTCTTCCACTGAGCTACGTGCCTGGGATGCGTCTCTTCGAGTTCCGACGTCGATTGCGATTCGGCGTACGTTACGGTTCCCGCCGGCGCTGTCAAGGGAAACAAGGTGGGGCCGGCCGGTGAGTGCCCTCAAGCTCGCCCTCCTTCGGTCCCGGCGCGCGCTCGCGGACGGCTGGCCGGTCCTGGCGCGGGCGCGGCGGGCGACCGACGAACGGCTGGCCGCCTGGTCGACGCGGCTCCCCTTCCGGGCCGCGATCGCGCTCGCCTGCCTGGCGGTGCAGCTCATCGTCGCCACCCACTCGGGCGACCGGTTCGGCGTCCGCGCCTTCAACGCCGCGCCCGGCCGGCCGCCCACCTTTCGTAACCCCGCCACCGACTTCGCGCCGACCAACTGGGACCGCCTGGTGGTCGCCCGCTGGGACTCGGGGAACTACATCGACCTCGGCCTCCGCGGGTACCAGTACTGCCCGCCGCGCGGGCCGACGCTGCCCGTCCGGGTGCCGTCCTGCAACCTCGCCTTCTACCCGACGTACGGGCTGCTCGGCCGCTACCTCGGGCGGCTCACCGGGATGCCGATCGACTTCGCGATGCTGGCCATCTCGCTGGTGTCGTCGTTCGTCTTCATCTTTCTCTGGACCGGCAAGGAGCTGACCGAGCGGCTCGGCCGCCTGGAGACGTACGTCGCCCTCCTCTGCCTGAACGCCTTCACCACCGGCTACTGCCTGGTCACGGTCCAGACCGAGCCGTTGACGCTGGCGCTGGCGATGGGTGCCTTCGTGGCCTTCGCCCGCCGCCGGCGCCTGCTCGGCGCGCTGCTGGCCGGCGCGGCCAGCGGCATGCGCGTCACCGGCATCGCCGTCGGGCTCGGCTACGCCGCCGGCCTCCTGATCGAGCTCCTGCACGACCGCCCGCGCGCCGTCTGGCCCTGGGTGCGCGCCCTCGGCTTGGGCCTCCTCTGCGCCTGGGGGCAGCTCGCGCTGATGGCCTATCACGCCTACCGCTTCGGCGACCCGCTGACCTACTTCCACGCCCACGCGCTGCTGTTCCACCACCAGCCGCACCTCGGCGCGCTGTTCCCCCCAGACCCCACCTGGATCAACCTCTCGTTCGAGTTCCCGCTCCACGAAGGGCTCTGGCTGGCGGCGGCCCTCCTCTGGTTCGGCATCGGGCACCGCGAGGCGCTGCGCCGGTTCCCGCTCGGCGAGCGGGCGTTCTGGTACGTGATGTTCTGGGCCACGGTCGGCATCGCCACGGTGGGGATGCTCCCGATCTCGCTGTCCGGGATGAGCCGCTACGTGCTGCTGGCCTTGCCGATGTTCTTCGCGATGGGCGCGGTGATGCGCTCACGTCCGCTGCTGCTGGCGCTCTGGATCACCATGTCCGCCTGGCACTACTGGAACGTCGACATCTGCACCTACACCGGCTTCATGGGCGACCGCACGCTCAAGATCTGCCACGACGAACACTGGATGAAGCACCACTGAACGCGCGCCGGCAGGCCTGACGCCAGCTCCCAAAACAACGGCCCGTCCCCGCGAGACACGCCCCCACTCCGGACGCCGCGCGAGCGGGCGCCTGGTGGGACGGGAGCGTGGAGCGCGTGAACGGGCCGCGGGTCGACGGGGACCTTAGAAGGTCTCGTAGGCCCAGAAGGCCGAGGTGCTGCCGTTGTACGCGACGTCCATCATCACGCGGATCTCCAGCGCGTCGCCGAACGAGTGGGCGGGGAAGGACACGTTGAAGTGCTTGGTGCCGACCGTGCAGTCGGGGCTCGGCCCGGAGATGGGCTCGCCGAAGTTACAGGTGGCGCCCACGCCGCCCGCCGCCGGAACCTTGCAGGCGTAGGCGGTCAGCTGCGGCATCCCCGTTCCGGTGACGCAGCCGGCGCTCCAGCCGGAGATCTGCACCGTCGAGACCGAAGCGGCCGAGCTCTCGTCCACGGAGCAGCGGAAGGCCTCCATGCTTCCGTTCGGGTTGTAGAGCTGGCTGGCCCAGTTGAAGACGAACTCCGACCACGGCGGCGCGCTGCCCAGCTGCCATCCGCTGGTGGTGTTGTACGCCAAGGGGACGCACCGCAGGACGCTGTACGACTCGGCCGCCGACGCGGTCGAGGCCGCCGCCATGATGGCGGCGCCGCCAATGAGACTCAGTGCCACTACACGCAAACGCTTCATATGATCTCCTCGCTGTTGAGTCACTTCGCCGAGAACATTCTCGGCGCCACGGACATTGCACGAAGCGAAAACAACGATCAAGAATTGTTTGCGCCGTTCGTTGCAACGTTATCAACACGTGGTTTCGCCTCTTTCATCACCCCGCAGCCCGCCGGTCAGGAGGAACACGAACCGCGGCGGCGTTTCTCCGACGGAGACGCGCCCGACGCCTCCGCGCCACGCGCTCGGCGCCGCCGCCGGCGTCCAATGGAAGCGGGGACTTGGAACGTTGATCGTAGTGGCACTCACGGGTCGCCGCGCGCTCGAACGTTCGGCCAACCAGCCCGTCCGCGACGGCGCGCGACGAGTGACTGTCATATTACTCGCGTCGTCCGTCGGCGGCGCGCGCGGCGGTTGTCATATCACTCGCAACGATGAGCCTCCGACCCAGCAACGTTCGAGACGGCGATCGTCGGCGTGTTCGTTGATCGATCCGCAAACGCGGCGCGGCGTCGCGCCCGGGAACGACACGCCCGCGCCGCGCCGGGGCGACCTTGCCGCCCGCCGCGCGCCCCTTCGTCGGGGCGGCCTAAACGCCGCGGCGGCGGCGGACGACGGCCAGCGCTTTCAAAGCGGCGAATGTCGCCAGCGTCAGCCCGAAGAGCGCGAGGCCGAGCCCCAGGCCATACGGCCGGTACTGCAGCTCCACCGTCTGATCGCCGCCGGCGAGCCGGGCGGCCACCAGGCCGTGCCAGCGCTCGGCCGGCCCGCCGTCGGCGCGCCAGCCGGGATCGAAGTTCATGTCGTAGACGAGCAGATCGCCGGCCCGGCCGCCGGTGATCCGCACCGTCACCGCGTTCGGCGTCCAGCGGGTGAGCGCGGCCTGCCCCGGTCCGGCGGCCAGGAAGACCAGCCCGCGGTAGCCCGGCTGATCGGCGCCGATGGCCGCCGGGTGGACCTCCGGCGGGACGCCGTAGCAGGCGATCACGCCGGTGTTGGCAAGCATCGAGGGGTAGACGATCTTGCTCGGCCACTCGTAGCGATCGCGCAGCGCGGGCCCGACCGCGGGCTTGCCGTAGCGGTAGCCCGGCGAGCGCTCCTGGCGGAACTCGGCGCTGGGCGTGACCTTGGGGATGGTGAGCCGGAACGGCGGCGGCGTCGCCTGGCGCGCCACCACGGCGAGATCGAAGGCGTAGAGCGAGACGACCGCCAGCGCCACCGCCTCGGCCCAGCGGCGGCGGCGCGCCACCGCCGCCCAGGCGGCGTCCAGGCCCCCCACCAGGACCAGCGCCAGGACCAGGATGGCCGGGAACAGCATGCGCGCCGGCAGGTGCCAGGAGCTGAAGATCGGGAACTCGTGGACCAGGGACCAGATCGACTGGCCGAGCGCCAGGACCAGAAACACCAGCCCCGCCACCTTCAGCGCCAGGAGGCGCGGGCTCCACCCCACGGCCAGCGCGGCGGCCAGCGCCAGCGCGCCCGCCACGCCGACGTACGCCCCCCAGTCCCACCAGGGCCAGAAGACCCGGACCGGCAGCCGCGGGTAGAAGTCGAACCCCTGCTGGTGCGCGGTCAGGATGACCCACAGCGAGTGGAGCGAGATCGGCTCGTTCGAGTCGATGAGCCGCGGGAAGCGGAGCATGGTGGCCAGCACCGGCATCAGCTTGGGCGCCGCCAGACCGACCGAGCTGCCGACCGCCACGCCCAGCAGGCCGAGCGGCCAGAGGCCCCGCCGCGCGATCGCCAGCCCGAGCGCGTAGAGCCCGAACAGCATCAGGGCGTGCGGATAGGGATAGATCCCGCCCAGGTAGACGATGAGCGCCAGGAAGGCGCCGGCGGCGGCGGCCGGCTGCCACCGGCGCTCCTCGAGCGCCCGGTCGAAGAAGTAGAGGGCGAACGGCACCCAGGCGTACGACAGGTGCCAGAGGTGGCCGGCCGAGATCTGCAGCGCCCAGCGGCTGCAGAGGATCCAGATCGCGGCCACGAACGCGCGCCAGGCCGGGCTGCGCGTGAAGCGGCCGGCCAGCAAGAAGGTGCCGAGGACCCCCACCAGCGCGGCCGCCACCGCCTCCAGGCGAAGCGCCAGCGGGAACGAGAACAGGAAGTAGAGCGGCGCGAACGGCGACACGAAGTTGGTCCCGCTCTCCAGGAAGCCCCAGGCCGGGAAGCCGCCGCAGTACCAGGGATCCCACCAGGGCGGCTGGCCGTACCGCTTGACCGACAGCACCGTGATGTAGCGGTAGGCGGCCTGCGAGTCCCAGTCCTGGAACCCCATCATCCGGACGTCGGCGAAGAACGGCGCGAACACCCAGAGCACCAGCGCGAGCACGGGGAGGACCGCCGCCCACTCGGAGAGGCGGCCGCGGAGGCGCCACGGATGGGCCGGCTCGGGCACGGGACGACTCTCGTATGAGTTCCGGCGAGCGGCAAGTCGGCGACGGGCGCGCGCCTTGATCTCGACCTCCCCCGCTGGCAGGATGACGCCGCTTTGATCGCCGGCCGTAGGCAGATCGCGGCGGCGTGGGACGTCCGCGTCGGGTACGGGCTGGGCGCGCTGGCGGTGCTGATCGCCTTCCTGGTCTCGGTGTGCGGGATCGGCGGCCTCTTCCCCGACGGCCACTACGCGGCGGCGGCGGTGATCGGGACCGCGGCCTTCAACACCTGGAAGTGGAAGACCCTGCTGCCGGTCCTGAGCTACGTCGGCCACGCGCCGGCGGCCTCGACCGCCTACATGCATCACCCGCTGGGGACCTTCTGGGTGGTCGACGCCCTGGCCGGCGTGTTCGGGCTCCACGACTGGGTCCTGCGCCTGCCGCCGCTCGTCTACGTGACGGCCACGACCGCGCTGCTGTTCAAGCTCGGGCGCGCGCTGTGGGGCGCGATCCCCGGCGGGCTGACCGCCCTCGCCTACGTGGCGCTGCCGATCACCCTGGGGTTCGCCAACTTCCACGACCTCGAGCAGCCGGTCATCTTCGGCGTGGTGCTGGCGAGCTGGGGGTACCTGCGCTTCGTGCGCACCTGGCGCGAGCGCTACGCCCTCGGCAGCGTGCTGGGGTTCGCCTTCGCGCTCAACAACGACTGGCCGGGGTACATGTGGGGGGCGGCCTTCCTGGCCGGCCTGTTCGTCTACGCCTTCCTGATCCCGCCGCGCCTGCGCGCCGAGGTGCGCGAGCGGGCGCTGGGCCGCTACTTCGGGCTCATGTGCGCGGCGGTGGCGGTCAGCCTGGCCATCGAGGTGACGGTCCTCGGCCTCAGCGGCCGCGTCGCCGACGTGATGGGGTCGTACGTCTCGCGCGCGGCCGGGAACGAGCTGCCGCTGCGGGCGGTCCTGAACGCGCGGCGCTACCGGATCGAGCTCATGTTCACCGCGCTCGGCATCGGGCTCGGCAAGCTCGCGCTGCCGGTCATCCCGGCGCGCGCCGTCCTGAAGCGGAGCCACCTGGAGCTGTTGCCGCTGCCGATCTTCTTCTGCGCCCTGGTCCAGTACCTGGTGTTCAAGGAAGGGGCCGACGTCCACATCTTCTGGCCGCACTACTTCGCCCCCTACTTCGCGCTCGGGGTGGGCGCGCTGGCCGCCTCGGTGGCTGAGGTCGCCGTCTGGGCGGCCGAGCACCTCGGCCGCGGGCGCGACCGGCTGGTGGCGGCGGCCCCCTGGCTCGCGCTGGCGCTCGTCGGCCTCCCGCTGGCGTCGGTCCTGCGCGACGGGCTCTCGCTGGTCCGGCTGGCGCGCGAGACCGGCGGGCGGTTCGCCGAGGTGAACCTCGACACCGATCTCGACAAGGAGGCGGTGCTGGCCTGGTTCCTGACCCGCCTGCCGCCCGGGACCGGCGTCGCCTACCCGGCCGCCATCCACGACGGCTGGGCGCTGCAGTGGGAGCTGCGGCCCCGGCTGTCGGCGCCCAACCAGCCGCTGACCGGGACGGTCAACGCCGGCACCCGCGTCTACATCCTCGACACCCGGCGGGCCCCGCTCTCCGAGCTGCGGCAGGCGGCCGCCAGCTTCCACGTCCACGCGGTCGGGTACCTCTGGGTGTTCGACCGCCTCGAGCGCCCCGCCCCGCTCGACGGCTACGCGCTCGACGAGCGGGAGCCGACCTGGGCCGAGCGCTGGTGGCTGGGGCCGACGGAGCCGATCCGCTCCGTCCGCGCCGATCCCTGGACCACCTGGGAGTGGCGGACGCTGCTCGGCCAACCGGCGACCGTCCCCACGACGCCGCCGATGACGACGGACGAGCTGCGCATCGCGCACAACGCCGCGCTCGAGCGGGGCGACACCGCGGCGGCGGCGCGGCTCCGCCGGGCGCTCGAGGCCCGCTTCAACCTGCCGGTCAGCGCCCGCTTCGAGGGGGGGACGTCGCTGCTGGGCGCCGTTCACCGCCGCGGCGCGCGCCGGAGCGTCACGCTCTACTTCCAGGCCGGGACGTTCCCCGGCGACGCCCGCTTCGAGGTCCACGCCCAGGTGCTGGCGCCGCCGCGCTGGTCCACCCTCCCCGCGGATCCCGCCAACCTGGAGATCGCCGGCGGGCCGACCTGGCCCACCAGCCTCTGGCGCCGCGGCGAGATCTACAGCCTGGAGGCGGTGTACCGGAAGCGCCCCGGCACCGAGGTCCTGAGTGGGAGCTGGAAGCCGGGCCCGGCCCGGATCGATCGCGGCGGGCCCGTCGAGATCGTCCGCCCCTGAGCGTCAGCGGCGCGCGCTCTCGCCCGCTCAGCGGCGCCGGACCGACACCGCGGTCGCGTAGAGGAGCAGCGTGAAGGTGAAGGTCATGAACCCCATGATCGCCAGCAGGAGGCCGGTGGCGCCCAGGTAGTTGACCGCCGAGCCCGGCAGCAGGTGATACCCGTGCCGGACGTAGTTGGCCGTCAGGAGCCCCCCGCAGGCGAGCCCGACCGCGAACAGCCCGGCGGAGAGCGCCACCGTCCGGGTGTAGGGGAAGCGGCGGAACCAACGGGCGGTCACGGCGCCGTCCCAGTCGAAGAAGACCTGCGAGAGGATCCCCAGGTAGACGCACTGGAGGCCCAGGATCGCCAGCGACAGCCCGAGCAGCATCCAGTGCAGGTCGAAGGTGACCGGCCCGAGCGTCAGGGTGCCGAACGAGAGCGGCAGCGTCAGCAGGAGGCCGGCGGCCAGCAGGACCAGCCCCGGCTTGTAGAGGAAGAAGTCGGCGCCGTAGACGAACATCGCGCGCAGGTTGATCCAGGCCGCCGCCCAGGGGGAGAACCAGCCCGAGCGCTTGTGGTGGCTGAGCCGCCCGTCGCGGTCCTTGAGGAAGCGGATGGGGACCTCCTCGGTGCGGAGCTTCATGTGCACCGACTTGAGGACCATCTCCGAGGCGTACTCCCAGGACTGCGAGCGCAGGTCCATCCGCGCCAGCGCCGCCTTGGTGATGCCGCGCATCCCGCAGTGGATGTCGGAGAAGCGGCTGCCGAAGATGACGTTCAGGATCGCCGTCGTCACCGGCGTGCCGAGGTAGCGGTGCAGCGGGGGCATCGACCCCGGCTCGATGAAGCCCCGAAAGCGCGAGCCCATGATGAACTCGGCGCCGCCCCGGAACTTCTCCACGAAGGGCGCCAGCTCGCGGAAGTCGTAGGTGCAGTCGCAGTCCCCCATCAGCACGTAGCGGCCGCGGATGAAGGGGAGCGCGTCGATGTAGGCGCGCCCGAGCCCCCGCTTGGGCGTCCGCAGCACGCGCGCGCCGCCGGCCAGCGCCAGCTCGGTCGTGCGGTCGCTGCCGCTGTCGACGATGAGGATCTCGCCGACCACGCCGGCCTTCTTCATCCCCTCGTGGCACCAGGCCACGAAGTCGGCGATGGTGAGCTGCTCGTTGAGCGCCGGGATGACGATCGAGATCTCCGGCTCGGCGACGTCGTTGGCCGGAACGAGCAGCTCGATCTCGGGATCGGCGCCCGGGGCGGGCACCACGTTCACCACCGGCGCGCTCACATCCGCCCCGCTTTCAGGTCCGGGATCATGGCCAGCATCGAGCGGCGCAGCGCCTCGCGCGAGCCGTGCTCGTTGCGCCAGCCGGTGGCGCGGATGCGCGCGGTGTCGAGGCGGACGATCGGCACGTCCCCCTTCCAGCCGCGGTCGCCCCCGGTGTAGGCGAGCTGGACCCGCTCCCGCGGCAGCCCCACGCACTCGACGGCCAGCTCGGCGATCTCGCGGACGGTGATGTAGTCGCCGGTGGCGACGTTGAAGGGGCGGAACGGCGCCTCGGTCTGGGCGTGCGCGGTCAGGACGGCGCGCACGATGTCGCTCACGAAGACGTAGGACTTCGACTGGCTGCCGTCGCCCAGGATGCGCAGCGTGACGGGGTCCTCGCCGGCGGCCTGAGCGCCGAGCAGCCGGCGCGCGAAGTCGAACCCCACGCCGTGGGTCTGGCGCGGCCCCACCACGTTGCCGAAGCGGAACGCGCAGCCGGAGAGCCCGAACATGTAGGCGTAGCTGGCGATCAGCGCCTCGCCGGCCAGCTTGCTGGCGCCGTAGGTCGAGACCGGGATCATCGGCCCCAGGTCCTCGGTCCCCTCGCGGGTGCCGAGGTCGCCGTAGACGCCGCTCCCCGAGGCGTAGAGGATCCGCTTGGCGCTGGTGGTGCGCATCGCCTCCACCACCGCGCTGGTGAGCGCCGTCCCCTGCGTGAAGTCGATGGTCGGCTCGCGGGCGGCGCGCGCGATGTCGGGGTTGGAGGCCAGGTGGATGACCACGTCGTGGCCGTCCATCGCCGCGGCCAGCGCGCGCGCGTCCTCGACCTCGCCGCGCACGGCGCGGAAGCGCGGATCGGCGTCGTGGTGGGCGTGGTGCCAGGCGCGCCCCGAGGAGTAGTTGTCGTAGATGGTGACGCCGGCGGCGCCCCCCGGCCCGAGCAGATGGTCGCAGAAGTGGCCGCCGATGAAGCCGGCGCCGCCGACGATGAAGAAGCGCTGCGCGGAGAGGGGGTAGCTCACGGGAGGTGCATCCTAATCAATCTCCGCCCGCGCGGCGACTGCGGCCGATCCGCGCTCAGCGGCCGGGCGCCGGGTCGGTCGACTCCCACTTGGTCGCCGACCGCTTGAGGCGCGGGTGGCTGACCAGCAGGTGCCAGACGACCGCGCAGAGCCCCTCGGTGTGGGGCGTGATCCGGTCGGGCGACACGGTGGGGATGAGGACGCAGGCCTCGGCCGCCGCCTTGGTGGCGCCGCCGTCCTTGCCGACCACGCCGAACACGGGCGCGCCGCGCTCGCGCGCCAGCTCGATGGCCCGCACCAGGTTCATGGAGACGTTCTTCTCCTTGTTGCCGCCGCCCACCGAGAAGACCAGCAGCGCGTCCTGCTTGCCGAGCCGCGAGACCTTCAGCCACTCGGAGAAGCTGGTGTCCCAGCCCTCGTCGTTCACGCGCGCCGTCAGCTCGGAGACGTTGTCGGTGGGCGCGTAGGCCTCGAAGCCGCAGATCTTGCGGAAGTCGTTGACCGCGTGGCTCGCGTGCCCGGCCGAGCCGCCGACGCCCAGGATGAAGAGGCGCCCGCCCCCGTCGCGCACCCGCCCGAGGCCGATGGCCACCGCGTCGACGGCGCCGGCGTCGATCTCCTTGACCGCCCTGAGCGTCTCCTGCAGGAACAGATCGACGAACCCGCGCGTCTCGGTGGTGCTCACAGCTTGAACCCCGCGGCCTGCGCGTCCTTGAAGAACATCTGCACCGTCTCCAGGCTGAAGTCGGCCAGGTCCTTGCCGACCAGCTCCAGCTTCTTGAGCAGGTCGGGCGTCACGGTGATGATGTCGCAGCCGAGCTCGGCCGCCTGGATGATGTTGAGCAGCTCGCGCGGGCTGGCCCACAGGAGCTCGATCGACTTGCCGGCGGCGCGGCAGATCGAGAGCGCCTCCTTCATGAGCGGGATGGGATCGCGCCCGGTGTCGGCGATGCGCCCGGCGAACACCGAGACCACCGAGGGCGCCCCCCCCTTCAGCGCCTGGGCCACCTCGCGCACCTGCTCCAGCGTGCAGATGGCGGTGACGTTCAGCTTCACCCCCGCGCCGGCCAGCTCGCGCACCAGCTCGGTGGTCGGCTGGCGCCTGGTGTTGGTGACCGGGATCTTGACGTACACGTTGTCGCCCCAGGTGGCGATCTCGCGCGCCTGCCGCTTCATCTCCGAGGTCTCGTCGGCGAACACCTCGAAGGAGATCGGCTTGTCCTTGATGGCCGCCAGCACCTCCTTGGCGAAGGCGCGGTAGTCGGAGATGCCGGCCTTGCGCATCAGCGTCGGGTTGGTGGTGAAGCCGGCGATACGCGGGTCGCGCGCCGACTCCAGCATCGACGGCAGCGAGGCGCCGTCGGCGAAGATCTTGATCCGCTCCAGCGAACCGGGGTTAGGCATGTCTCGTCCTCGGAATAAGGGCCTGAAGTCTCGCAAAATCGCCGGCCAGATACAAAGTCATTTTGGCTCGGGCGGGATGGGGCCGCGGCAGACCGACAGCGCGCGGACGAGCTTCTGATAGAGCGGCGGGTTATCGGCCTCGAAGTGCGCGTACTGCCCCTTTATCCCCAGCGCGAAGCCGAGCGCCGCGGTCTCGACGGCCAGCACGACCGCCACCGCGCTCAGGGCCCGGCGGAGGCGGCGGCGCGCCCGCAGCCAGCCGGCGGCGGTGAAGGCGCCGAAGGCCCCCAGCAGCGCCACCGAGCCGACCACGTCGCCGAGGTAGCGGTTGGTGGCCGTCCCCAGGACCAGGTCGGGGACCAGGCCCGCCGCGGCGGCGACGGCGGTGGCGGTCACGGCCCAGCTCCGCGGCGAGAAGGTCCGGGCCCGCCAGCTCTCGCGTCCCGCCCCCACCACCGCCAGCGGCCCCAGCCAGGACCAGGGGATCATCGGCAGGATGCCCGCCACCGGCTCGTAGACGAAGTAGTTCTCGGGGAACCGGTAGCCGGGCGGGAAGGCGCGCGCGCCGAGGTCCTGCACCGCGTAGGCGAAGGGGAACCGGCAATTGACGATCGGCGGCCGCCGGAAGTAGGCGTAGAGGTTGGTGGCGATGAACCGCGGGCCGACGTGGAGGTCGATCCAGGTGAGCTGGTGCCGGTGGCCGAAGTCGAGCCAGGCCCCGAACCGGAGGTGGTTGTAGAGGAGAAAGGCGCCGAAGCCGAGGGCCAGCGGCGCGCCCAGGGCGACCGTCACCACGCCGAGCCGGCGCAGCCGCCCGCTCCGCCCCGCGACGGCCCCCGCCAGCGTGACCGCCACGACCAGCGCGATGGCGGGGCCCACGCTCATCCGGCAGCCGAAGGCCGCGATCCACGAAGCGCCGGCCGCCGCGAACCGCGCCGGCCGCGGCCGGTCGGCCACCACGCCGTCGATGGCGAACACCATCCCCAGGAGCAGGAAGGCCTGGCCGCCCACGATGGCCGCCTCGTAGACCGCCGGCCGGGCCAGGTCGTAGAGGGTCGGGTTCGCGCAGCCGAGCGCCACGATCGCCGCCACCTCCAGCGTCAGCGGCGGGCGCTCGAACAGCAGCCGCCCCGCCCGCTCGACGAGCAGCGTCCCCGCCAGGAGCTGCAGCGTGGTCAGCCAGAAGACGACGTGCTGATCGCCGACCACCGTCGAGATCCGGAAGGCGACCTTGACCGCGGCCAGGAGCAGCGCGGGGACCGGTCCCCAGTAGAGGTAGTAGTGCCCCCCGTAGAGGCTGGCGTCCCAGTACCAGAGGCGGCCGTTGGCGGGATCGAAGGGGTTGGCCTGGGCGAGCAGCGCCGCGGGCGGCTCGACGATCAGGTGCAGGTGGCCGTGCCGGAAACCTTCGGCCAGATCGTCGAGGAAGGTCAGGTTGCGCGGGAAGTGGACGAACGTCCCCGCCGAGATGACGTAGCAGTACACGATCTCCACGGCCAGCGCCGCCGCCGCCAGGACGATGAGCCGCCGGCGGTCTGCCCCGGCGGGGCCGTCGGAGACAGCGGGGTCAGCCACAGAACGAGAGCCTGTGGCGGAGGAGATCGTAGAGCGGGCGGTTGTGCTGCTTGAACATCTCGTCGTACCCGGAGAACCCCAGCAGGATCCCGATCCCGATGGTGACGGCGGCGAGCCCGATCAGCAGCGCGCAAACGGCGCGGCGGGGCCAGCCGACGCGCGCGGCGTCGAGCAGCGACCAGGCGCCCCACACCGCCAGCAGCACCGTCCCGGTCGCGAAGTCGCCCAGGTAGCGCATGGTGGTGTCGAAGGCGGCGATGAACGGCAGCGGCATGAGCAGCGCCAGCGCCGCGAAGCTCGCCAGGCACCAGAGCTCGGCCCGCCGCCGCCGGTCGAGCGCGAACGCTCGACGGCCGGCGCGCCACCAGCCGACGAGCCGGCGGCCGACGAAGACCGCGGCCACCAGGCTGAGCGCCGCGAAGGGCGCGGTCACGAACAGCCCCGCCTGGGGCTCGTGGCTCCAGTAGCCGGGCGGCAGGTGGACCCCGGCGGGGAACCCGCGCGCCCCGATGTCGTAGAGCGCCGAGACGAACGGGAACCGGCAGGAGGTCCCCACCGGCCGCAGCAGGTAGCTGAAGATGTTGAACGGCAGGTAGGCGCGCGAGCTGACGAGCGGCAGCGTGTTGAGCTGGTACTTGAGCCCGACCTCGAACCAGGAGTCGAACCGCGCCTTGTCGTAGGCGGCCAGCCCGGCGAGCCACACGGCGACCGGCCCGCCGACCCAGGCGGCGTCGGCGAGCGCGCGCCGCCAGCGGCGCTCCCCGCGCGGCGCCAGCAGGAGGGCCGTCAGGAGCACGAACGCGCCCGCGGGCAGCACGGCGGTCACCCGGCAGGCGACGGCGGCGCCCCAGGCGGCGCCGGCCGCCAGCAGGCGCCAGCGCGCCGGCGGCCCCGCCTCCGCCCAGACGGCGTCGAAGGCGAACAGCAGGCCGAGCAGCAAGAGGGCCTGCGCGGCGGCGATGGCCGCCTCGTAGATCCCCGGCGTCGCCACCATGTAGGGCGTCGGCATCGCGTAGGCGAAGGTCGCCACGCCGAGCAGCGCCAGGCTCCGGGGGAGCCGCGGGAACAGCCGCCGCGTCATCCGGTCGATGAGCAGCGCGCCGGCCACCAGGAACAGCGTGTAAGACGCGAACAGCGGGTACTGATCGCCCACCGGCACGTGGATCCGGAGCGCCACCTTCGCCGCCAGCAGCGCCAGCGCCGGCAGCGGCCCCCAGTAGAGGTAGTAGTGCCCCTTGTAGAGGCTGGCGTCCCAGAACCAGAGGCTGGAGTTCCCCCAGTCGTAGGGGTTCGGCTTGGCCAGCAGCTCGGGCGACGGCGCGACCGGGATGTAGAGGTGCCCGGCGCGGAACCCCTCCGCCTCGAGGTCGTAGTTGGTGTTCCAGGTCGACCAGGCGGTGAAGGTCCCCGCCGAGATGATGAAGACGTAGGTCACCTCGATCGCCACCACCAGGAGGGCGAGCGGCAGCCAGCGCGGCGGGCGAAAGCGCCGCGCGGGCGCCGGGGCCGGCGGGTCCGCTCCTATCGTCTCAGCAGGAATTGCGCGAAGTCTCGCAAATCACGCCCTCGAAAGGAAGGTTGAACGCCCCGCGCGGCCAGCGCCGCCAGCTCGTCCGACGCCGCCTCGCCGAGGTAGGCGGTCCGGAGGCCGAAGGCGGCGCCGCACAGGACGTCGGGCGCGCGGTCGCCCACCATCCACGACCCGGCGCGCGGGTACTCGGGGTGGCGCGCGAACGCCTCCTCGAGGAGGCCGGTGGCCGGCTTGCGGCAGGCGCAGCCGTCCTCGGCGCGGTGGAAGCAGAGGTGCGAGCTCAGCACCACGCCGCCCGCCGCGGTGGCGGCGGCCAGCACCGCGGCGTGGGCGGCCTCCAGCTCGGCGCGGGTGGTCTTCCCCTTGGCGGCCGCCGGCTGGTTGCTGGCGATGACCAGGCCGAACCCCGCGCGCGTCAGCTCGGCGAGCGCGGCCGGCACCCAGGGGAAGACCTCCACCTCGCTCGGCCGCATCGGGCTGTCGGGGCGCGGCTCCGCCGGGTTGGGGAGCAGGCGGTTGAGGACGCCGTCGCGGTCGAGGACGATCAGGCGCTTCGCCGCACCCATGCCTCGAAGTCCTCCAGGCCGGCCGGCGAGCCGATCTCGTA
>DASZVW010000766.1:0-4322 GCA_035546895.1 Polyangia bacterium | reverse complement strand
AGCCCGGTGACGCCGGCGCAGGTGTCGGGCTCGAGCACCTACGGCTTCACCTTCGGCGACGTGATCTTCCAGATCGACGCCTCGACCGGCGGCCGCGTCTCCAAGCTCTCGCTCGCCGGGACCGACCTCATCGTCGGGCCGGCCAGCGATCCCACCACCTGGGGGGCCGGGTTCTGGACCAGCCCGCGCAGCGCCTGGACGCCCCAGACCTGGCCGCCGCCCGCCGCCATCGACAACGACCCCTACACGCCGACGATCTCCGGCAACCACCTGCTCATGACCGGCACGGCCGATCCGTCGATCGGCGTGGCGATGGTCAAGGACTACGCGGCGGACGCGGCGTCCGGCTGGATCACCATCAACTACACCATCGACGCCAGCAAGGCGCTCAAGGCAGCCCCCTGGGAGGTCGCGCGGGTGCCCCGCGGCGGGCTGGTCTTTTTTCCGCTCGGCAGCTCGGTCACCCCCGGCCCGCTCACGGTGACGCAGTCGAACGGGATCGTCTGGTTCGACGACGCCTCCAAGAAGGCCACCAGCCCCGACGGCAGCAAGCTGATCGCCGACGGCGCCGACGGCTGGGAGGCCTACGCCTCCGGCGGCGTCCTCTTCCTGAAGAGGTTCACCGACACCCCCGCCAGCGCGCAGGCCCCCAGCCCCGAGGGCGAGATCTGCATCTACCCCGGCGCCACCTGGCTGGAGTTCGAGGTGCAGGGCGCCTACACCTCGATCGCCGCCGGCGGCACCTTGCCCTGGAAGGTGCAGTGGCGGGTGGCGAAGATCCCCGGCTCGGTCACCGTGGCCGCCGGCAGCGCCAGCCTGCTCGCCTTCGCCCAGCAACAGGCGGCGATGTGAGGCCGGCGCCCGCGGGCGCTCACCGGCCGGCGGTGTAGGTCTCTCGGTAGTCGTCGGTCAGCTCCCGCGAGCTCGGGCTCGGCAACGCCAGCACGACGCCCACGACGATCCGGTCGGCTGCAAGGTGACGTCGGTGGTCGCGCGCGCGCCCGCCATCGCGGCGGCCAGGCCCCAGACCACGAACGCCTTCGACGCCAACGCCGAGGACCACCATACTGGCGGGCCTCAGAAAAACGTGAGGCGGCGCCGGTGCCATCGAAAATGTGCGGCCGCCTCGCCTCCGGCACGAGCGCCACCGCACACGCCGGCGTGGCTCACCGATTGCTAGGATCCGCAGCCGATGAGACAACCGCTGGCCGCCACGCTGGGGACCCTCGCCGTCCTGCTCTCCGTCGAGGCGCGCGCCGCGGAGACGCTCGTCCGGGTGAGCTCGCTCGGCTTCCGGCCGTCGAGCCGCAAGACCGTGACCTCGCTCGAGCCAGGGCGGTTCACGGTGCGGCGGGCGGCGGACGGGGTGGGCGTCTTCTCGGCGGCGCTCGGCGCCGGCGTCGCCGACGGCGTCAGCGGCCAGACCGTCCACCTCGGTGACTTCAGCGCGGTCGAAACGCCCGGCAGCTACTACCTCGAGCTCGACGACTGCGCGCGCTCGCTCACCTTCCCGATCGCCGCCGACGTCTACCTCGAGGCCTACAAGACGATGATGCTCGGGTTCTACGGCCAGCGGTGCGGGACGGCCGTCGCGCTCTCGGCCGAGGGGGCCTCGTTCACGCACGGCGCCTGCCATGAGGCCGACGTCGATCTGAGCTACTTCGATGGTGCCGGCCAGCCGGCCACGCTCGTCGGCGGCTGGCACGACGCCGGCGACTACGGCCGCTACACGGTCAACGGCGGTTTCACCGCCGGCTTCATGCTGCGCGCCTGGGAGGACTTCTCCGCCGACCTGGCGAACGTCGCGCTGGCCATCCCGGAGAGCGGCGGCGCGACCCCCGACTTCCTCGCCGAGACGCGCTGGCAGATCGAATGGCTGCTGGCGATGGAGTACGCCGACGGCAGCGGCCGCTTCAGCAACGCGGTCAAGAGCCCCGTCTTCCCGCCGCTGCTGGTGACGCCCGAGGCCGACACCTCACCGATCGCGCTCGCCTCGGCGAGCACCATGGGGACGGCGGTCGCCGCGGCGGCGCTGGCCGAAGCCGCGCGGGTCTACCGGCCCTACGACGCCGCCTTCGCCGACCGCTGCCGGCAGGCCGCGCTGCGCGCCTACGCCTGGCTCACCGCCACGCCCGGGCTCGTCACCCCCAGCGAGGACTGGGCCGCCGCCTACGACTACAACGACACGCCGGGAGACGCCACCGAGGTGACGTTGGACGCCACGGCGCGCGCCTGGGCCGCGGCGGAGATCTGGGCGACCACCGGCGACGGCGCGGCGCTCGCCGACTTCGAGGCGCGGGCGCAGGCCGCGTCGTACGCGTTCAACCCGGCCCCTGATTGGAACGACCCCAGCGATCTCGGAATCGCCACCTATCTCCTCTCCGGCAGCGCGGCGCGGAACCCCACCGTCGTCGCCGGCCTCGAGGCCTCGGTGATGACCGCGGCGGCCTCGCTCGAGAGCGCCTACGCCGCCCCGGACAACGGCTGGGGGCGCGCGCAGGGGTACTGGTGGGGCGCGAACGGGACCGTCGCCCGGAGCTGCCTGGTGCTGGCCATGGCGGCGCGCCTCGACGCCGCGGGCGGCTGGATGGATCTCTGCGCCGAGCAGATCGGCCACCTCATGGGCCGCAACCTCTACGGCCGATCGCAGGTCACCGGGCTCGGTGTCGATCCGCCGCTGCACCCCCACCACCGGCCCTCGGCCGCCGACGGCGTCGTCCCCCCCTGGCCCGGGCTGCTCGTCGGCGGCGCGCAACAGAGCGGCGCGCAGTGGATCGACTGGACCGACGACCAGAACGACTTCCAGACCAACGAGGCCGCCATCAACTACAGCGCGGGGCTGGTCTACGCCTTCGCGGCGTTCCTGGGCGCCGATCCGGGCCAGCCGGCGGCCGACAGCGGCGTCGGGGCGCTGCCCGACGGCGGCCCCTCGACCTGCCCCCCGGTCTCCGACGCCGGGGCGACGGGGGACGGCGGCGCCGATGCCTCGACCACGGGCGTTCACCCCGGGGGCGGCCAGGGGGGCTGCGGCTGCGCCGTGGACCTCGATCGCCCCGCCCGATCGGCCGCGGCGCTGGCCGGCCTCGCCCTCCTGCTCTGCCGGCGCCGGCGCCGACGGTAGTCGACCGGCCTGGTCCGAGCGCCCCGCGGCGTGCGACGCATCACAGCGCGGGGCTTCGCATTTGTGGCGGGCCAGAGTTGCGAAGACTTGTGGCCAGCCGACGGAATAGCGTCTTCCGAAATTCGGAAGCAGCGCCCGCCCGGCGACAGCCCGGCCGGAGGGCCGCTTCGTCGCCGCACACTCCCGGAGGTATTGAGCCATGACCCGACCGCGCAGTTATCTCGTTGCTCTCCTGGCGGCCGCCGCCGGGCTGCTCGCGGCCTCGCCCGCCCGGGCAGGTTCCTGGCAGAACAACTTCGCCTTCGGGGCCACGCTGCAGGGCGACCTCTACACCCCCACCACGCCGGCCGCGTCGCCCGCCATCCTGGTCGTCATCCACATGTGCACCGGGCACTCGACGACCGTCCACGGCTGGTTCGACTCCTACGCCGACCAGAACGGGTTCTACCTGATCGCGCCCGACGCCGGGAAGCAGTGCTTCGACGCCAGCGCCGCCCGCTCCGGCGACAAGGCCGCCATCGTCACGATGGTGAACTACCTCGTCACCAACAAGCACGCCGACAAGACGCGCGTCTTCGCCACCGGGATGTCGTCGGGGGGCTGCATGACCAACACGCTCCTGGCCGTCTACCCGGACGTCTTCGCCGGCGGCTCGGCGATGCCGGGGTTCCCCGCCGGCGGCTGGCCGGCGGGCGACACCACCTGCACCAAGTGCGGCTCGCAGCCGCCGAACATGTCGGCCGCGCAGTGGGCGGCCGTCGCCACCAACGTCTTCAAGTGGAGCGGCCAGTACGGCTGCTCGCAGCAGTGGGTCGGCGGCGGCGACCAGTACAACTTCAACGGTTGGCTCCCCTCGGTGGTGCTGCAGTGGCAGGGCCTGGCCGGCCTGGGCGCCGCCACCTCGGAGGCGAGCTGGAGCGACCACTCGGGCTGGACGCGGACCGTCTACAAGGACAGCGCGGGGAACGTGCGGCTGGAGACGAACCTCGGCCCCAGCAGCCAGAAGCATGATCTCGAGACGGTCAGCCCGACCCTCTACAAGGACGTGATCAGCTTCCTCGGGCTCGACAAGCCGACCGGCGCCTGCGGCCTCGACACCACCAGCACCACCGGCGGTGGCGGCTCGAACGGGACCGGCGGCGCCAGCGGCACCGGTGGCACCACCGGCACCGGCGGCGCGACAGGCACGGGCGGGTCTACC
>DASZVW010000765.1:0-2700 GCA_035546895.1 Polyangia bacterium | reverse complement strand
GGGCCGGCCGCCGCTGCCGTGCGGGCGAAGGCGGCGACCAGCAGCGCGTACTGGTCGACCGCCTCGAACGTCCGCCGCTCGGCGTTCGGGCGCTCGAGCGTCGGGCTGGTCTCCACCGTCAGCTCGGCGGGGCGATCGGCGGCCGGCGTCCAGGCGAAGGGGAGGTCGAGGTGCCCCTTGGTGCCGATCAGCAGCGCCCGCTGCGTCGGGGCCAGCTCCATCCCGCAGGTGAGCGTCGCCTGGCCGCGCGGGAACTCCAGCACCGCGCTCGACAGCACGTCGACGCCGTCGGGGCCCGAGAGCGCCGCGCGGGCCAGCACCGCGACCGGCTCGGCCTCGAAGCAGAAGCGGCTCATGGTGACCGGGTAGAACCCGGTGTCGTAGAGGACGCCGCCGCCCATCGCCGCCTCGTAGCGGATGTCGGTGCGCGAGGCCAGGCCGTAGCCGAAGCTCCCCGAGAAGGCGCGCAGCTCGCCGATCCGGCCGCCGCGCAGGAGCTCGCGCGCCGCCAGCCAGCGCGGGTGCAGGCGCACCATCGCCGCCTCGCAGATGACGACGCCGGCGCGGTCGCGGGCCCCGAGCAGGCGCCGCGCCTCGGCCGCGGTGGTGGCGATCGGTTTTTCGCACAGCACGTGCTTGCCGGCGGCGGCGGCGCGCTCCGACCAGGGGACGTGCAGGTGGTTGGGCAGCGGGTTGTAGACGGCGTCGACCTCGCGATCGGCCAGCAGCGCCTCGTAGGAGGGGTGCGCGCGCGCGATCCCGTGCGCGCGCGCCGCCTCCGCCGCCTTGCCGCCGTCGCGCGAGGCGATGGCCACCACCTCGACCTCGGGGACGAGCCGCATGGCCGGCAGCATCCGCTTGAGCGCGAACCGCGAGGCCCCCAGGATCCCGAAGCGCAACATCGGGCCGGAGCTTAACCGATCAGGCGCGCGCGGCGGCGCTCAGATGATCGTGCCGTCGGTGATGACGCCGTTCTTGGGGACGATCACGATCCCCTCGCGGATGTAGTAACCGGCGCCGTCCTTCTCCTTGACCCCGGCCTCGTTGACGATCCGCACGTTGCTGCCGATGCGGGCGTTCTTGTCGATGATGGCGTTCTCGATCACCGACTTCGAGCCGATCCCCACCGGCGGGATCCCGCGCGCGATCGTCGACTCCATCTCGGCGAGCGTCTCGTAGAAGTCGGCGCCGATGAGCAGGCTGTTGCGGATGCGCACCTCGGCGCCGATGCGGCTGCGGATGCCCACGATCGCTCGGTCGATCTCCGCGCCGTGCATGATGCACCCCTCGGAGATGAGCGCGTTGTGGATGGTGCAGCGCTCGAGCTTGGAGGCCGGCAGGAAGCGGGCGTGGGTGTAGACCGGGTGCTGCTCGTCGTAGAAGTCAAACGGCGGGATCGCCTCGCACAGCGCCAGGTTGGCCTGGAAGTAGGACTGGATGGTCCCCACGTCCTCCCAGTAGCCGCGGTAGACGTGCGCCTGCACGCGCTGGCGCGGGACCGCGTCGGGGATGACGTGGCGGCCGAAGTCGACCAGGCGCGGGCTGGCCAGCGCCTGCTCCAGCACCTCGCGCTTGAAGAGGTAGATCCCCATCGAGGCCAGATGCCCCTGGCCGCCGCCCGGCAGGTCGGAGATGAGCGCCGGCAGCCGCTCGGCCGGGGGCTTCTCGTCGAAGTGCACGATGCGCCCGGTCCCGTCCATCTTGAGGATGCCGAACGCGGAGGCCTGATCGGGCGCCACCGGGATGACCGCCACCGTGGCGTCGGCGCCGCTCTCGCGGTGGGTCCGGATCATCTCCTGGTAGTCCATGTTGTAGAGCTGGTCGCCCGACAGGATCAGCAGGTCGCGGCCGGTCGTCCGCCGCATGTGGCGCAGGCTCTGGCGGACGGCGTCGGCCGTCCCCTGGAACCAGTTGCCGCCCTCCTCGGTCTGCTCGGCGGCCAGCACGCTGACGAAGCCCGAGGTGAAGACGTCGAACTTGTAGGTCTGGGCGACGTGCTTGTTGAGGCTCTCCGAGTTGAACTGGGTGAGCACGAAGATCTTGCGGACGTTCGCGTTCAGGCAGTTGCTGATGGGGATGTCGATCAGGCGGTACTTGCCGCCGATCGGGACCGCCGGCTTGGAGCGCTTGAGGGTCAGCGGGAACAGGCGGGTGCCGCGTCCGCCGCCGAGGATGATCGCCAACACGTCGTCCATCTCCGGGCAGTCTATCTCCGCCGGCGGCGGCCCGCTATTTTGCCCCCGCCGATTCGGCCGTCGCCTGACGCACCATCACCGTGACCTCGTTCTTGTTGTGGGCGAGCTGCTTGACCCGGGCGAAGGCAGGGCGGACGCGCGCGAACAGCGCCGGCAGCTCGGCGAGCACGCCGTAGCCGGCGCGCCCCTTGAACTTCACCGTGACCACCAGGTTCCGGCAGAGACCGCCGGTCAGCCAGCGGTCGCAGAGGGCCAGGCTGCGCGGCGGCTCGCAGACCACGTCGCAGACCAGCCAGTCGACCGGCGCCGCCGGCGTGTAGTTGAAGGCGTTGCCGATGGTGGTGGTGACGTCCGGGTGGCGCGCGAGCGGCGCCGCCAGCGGCGCCCGATCGACCGCCACCACCCGGGCGCCGCGCTTGAGCAGCGTGGCGGTCCAGCCGCCCGGGGCGGCGCCGAGATCGACGCAGGTCTGGCCCGCGCGCGGGGCGGCGCCCAGCCAGGCGAA
>DASZVW010000764.1:0-3541 GCA_035546895.1 Polyangia bacterium | reverse complement strand
GATGCCGCGCGCGCCGCCGCCGTCGTTGATCGAGATCCGGCGCGAGTTCGTGCCGGAGATGCTGAAGAGCCTCGAGGATCTGTAGAGGCTCTCGCACTGAGCCTATCTTTCACCCATGGAGAATCGAGGTAGGCTTGATGGCGTGGCCGAGCCCTCGACAGCCAAGGACATTTTCGCGGTCGTGGCCGATCGACTGGACCCGGTCGATAGAGCCCAGATCCGTGAGATGTTGGCTCTCTCTGCGGAAGAGCGACTGCGTCGCGTGCAAGAGTTCGTCGAGTGGGCTGACGATCCGAATCCTCGATCTCCCGACGCTCATCGAGATCAAGCGACGAGCCGGGCGCCCGAAGGATTTGGCGCAGCTTCCCGTGCTGGAGGCGACGCTCGAAGAGCGAAATCGGCGGCGTGATCCGGTCTGAACCGTCCCTGGGTTCAGGCCGCCGTGGTGGCGCGGGCGCGGCGGACGCCGAGGAGCGGGGCCAAGAGAGGGGCAAGGAACTGGCCGGTGTATGAGCCGGCCACCCGGGCGACCTCCTCGGGCGTCCCGGCGGCGACGATCTCGCCGCCGCGCGAGCCCCCCTCGGGGCCGAGGTCGATGATGTAGTCGGCGGTCTTGATGACGTCGAGGTTGTGCTCGATGACCAGCACGGTGTTGCCGGCGGCCACCAGGCGGCCGAGGACCGAAAGGAGCTTGCGCACGTCCTCGAAGTGCAGGCCGGTGGTCGGCTCGTCGAGGATGTAGAAGGTGCGGCCGGTGTCGCGCTTGGCGAGCTCGCGCGACAGCTTGATCCGCTGCGCCTCGCCGCCCGACAATGTGGTGGCCGACTGGCCGAGCGCGATGTAGCCGAGGCCGACGTCCTGCAAGGTCTGCAGGATGCCGCGCAGGACGCGGTGGTGCTCGAACAGGCCGACGGCGTCGCTGACCGAGGTCTCGAGCACGTCGGCGATGCTGCGGTCTTTCCACTTCACCCGCAGCGTCGCCTCGTTGTAGCGCTTGCCCCGGCAGACCTCGCAGGTGACGTAGACGTCGGGCAGGAAGTGCATCTCCACCTGTCGCACGCCGTCCCCTTCGCAGGCCTCGCAGCGGCCGCCGCGCACGTTGAAGGAGAACCGCCCCGGCTGGTAGCCGTAGGCGCGCGCCTCCGGCGTCTGCGCGAACACGTCGCGGATGCAGTCGAAGGCCTTGGTGTAGGTGGCCGGGTTCGAGCGCGGCGTGCGGCCGATCGGGTTCTGGTCGATGTCGATCACTTTGTCGAGCTGCTCGATCCCGGTGACGCCCGCGTGCTTGCCGATCTGGTCGTAGGCGCCGAGCAGCTTGCGGCGCAGCGCCGGCTGCAGGATGCCGCCGATGAGCGACGACTTGCCGGCGCCGGAGACGCCGGTCACCGCCACCAGCACGCCGAGCGGGAAGGCGACGTCGACGCCCTTCAGGTTGTGCTCGCGCGCCCCCTTGACGGTGATGAAGCCCTTCGGCTTGCGCCGCTCGCGCGGGACCTCGATCCGCTCGCTGCCGACCATGAACTTGCCGGTCAGCGAGGCGGGGTCGCGCTTGAGGTCCTCGGGCGAGCCCTCGGCGACCACCCGCCCGCCGAGCCGCCCGGCGCCGGGGCCGAAGTCGACCACGTGATCGGCGGCCTCGATCGTCTCCGCGTCGTGCTCGACGACGATGACGCTGTTGCCGAGGTCGCGCAGCCGGCGGAGCGTGGCGATGAGCCGCAGGTTGTCCCGCTGGTGGAGGCCGATCGACGGCTCGTCGAGCACGTACATCACCCCCGACAGCTCGGACCCGAGCTGCGAGGCCAACCGGATCCGCTGCGCCTCGCCGCCCGACAGCGTGGCCGCCGCGCGATCGAGCGTCAGGTACTCGAGCCCGACGTCGAGCAGGAAGCCGAGCCGCGCGTTCACCTCCTTGAGGATCTCGGTGGCGATCTGCGCGCGCGCCCCCTTGAGTCCCAGGTTGGCGAAGTGCTGCGCGGCGCCGGCCACGGTCATGGCCGTGACCGCCACCAGGCTCTTGTCGGCCAGCACGACGGCGCGCGACTCGGGGCGCAGGCGCTGCCCATTGCAGGCGCGGCAGATCTGGTCCCGGAAGTACCGCCCGTACCACTGGCGCGTCACCTCGGAGGTCGACTCCTGCATCCGCTTCTTGATGGTGTTGACCACCCCCGAGAAGCGCATGGCCCACGACCCGGCGCCGTGCTTGCCGTTCCAGGTCACCTTCACCCGCTTGTCGCCCGCGCCGTAGAGCAGGATCTCGCGCTGGCGCGGCGTCAGGCTCTTCCAGGGCTTGTCGAGCGGGATGCCGAACTCGCGCGAGACGGCGTTGGCCACGTTGGCGGTCCAGCCCGACTCCTTGCCGGCCCGCTCGCCCCAGGGCTCGATGGCCCCCTCGCTGATCGAGAGGCCGGCGTCGGGGACGATCAGGTCGGCGTCGATCTCCAGGCTGGAGCCGAGGCCGTTGCAGTCGACGCACATGCCGAGCGGGCTGTTGAAGGAGAACGACTGCGGTGACAGCTCCGGCAGGCCGACGCCGCAGTCGGGGCAAGCGCGCGCCTCGCTGTAGGCGCGCTCGCGCGCCTCGCCCTCGACCGCCACCAGCACCGAGCCGGCGCCCACCTTGACGGCGGTCTCGACCGAGTCGGTCAGCCGCGCGCGGTCGCCGGCGTCGATGCTCACCCGGTCGATCACCACCTCGATGGTGTGCTTCTTCTTCTTGTCGAGGGCGGTGACGTCCTCGAGCCGCTGGATGAGGCCGTTGATGCGCACGCGCGAGAAGCCGGCCTTGCGCGCCTCCTCGAACACCTCGCGGAACTCCCCCTTGCGGTTGTCGGCCTTGCGGGCCATCAGCGTGGCGCGCGTCTTGGCCGGCAGCGTGAGCAGCTCGTCGACGATCTCCGCCGCCGAGCGCGCCGAGACCTCGCCGCCGCACAGGTGGCAGCGCTGCTCGCCGGCGCGCGCGTAGAGGACGCGCAGGTAGTCGTAGATCTCGGTCACCGTGCCGACCGTCGAGCGCGGGTTCGAGGACGCCGACTTCTGCTCGATGGCGATGGTCGGCGACAGCCCGCGGAGCTGCTCGTACTTCGGCTTCTCCATCTGCCCGAGGAACTGGCGCGCGTACGAGGACAGCGACTCGACGTAGCGGCGCTGCCCCTCGGCGTAGAGCGTATCGAACGCCAGCGACGACTTGCCCGAGCCCGACACGCCGGTGAAGACCACCAGCGCGCGTTTCGGGATCTTCAACTCATCGATGGCCAGGTTGTGCTCGCGTGCCCCTTTCACCACGATGTAGTTCGGTTCGTCTGCCGTGCGGCGGGCGGGGAGCGATGTCGTTTCCTTGCGGCTCACGAGGGGCGTCAGTCTAGCAGCCCCGGCGCGCGCCGGGGCCGATGGCGGCCTCGAACCTACACGTCTGAAGCAGAGCGCCGTCCGTAGTAGCTAGCCGGAGGTGCTCATGCGTTACCGTGGAATCGCCGCTGCAGTCCTGTTCGCGAGCCTGCCGTTCGCTTGGTCCTGCGCGCAACCGAGTGACCCGACGGGCTCC
>DASZVW010000763.1:0-16858 GCA_035546895.1 Polyangia bacterium | reverse complement strand
CGGCGCCGCGGGCGCGACCGGGATGGCGGGCGGGGGCGGCACCACGGGAGCGGGCGGGATCGCCGGCGTGTCGGGCGGCGGTACGACGGGGGCGGCGGGACATGCCGGTGCGACCGGAACAGCGGGCGCTGGTGCCGCGGGGGCGGCCGGTTCGGTGGGCACACGTCCGAATGGTGCTGGCTGCGCCGACGATGGGCAGTGCGTATCCAACGTGTGCGTAAAGACGTCGTCGACCGCGACATCGGGCATGTGCTGCGACAAGCCGAACGACTTGTGCAACTCGTGCGTCGGCGGATACTCGACCCCTGTACAGGACGGGACCACGTGCGGCGATCCGTCCTGCGACAGCACGAACAAGATCAGCACCGTCCACACCTGCAAGAGTGGCTCGTGCATCGCCACGACGACGAACTGCGTGCAGAAGTGGTGCTTCTGGAGCTTCGCCTCGCCGGGAAGCGAGAACCAGATCGCCTGTGCCGCGAGCGCAAGCGGCTACTGCTTGGGGTACGCGAGTGGCAGCAACGATCTCGGGTGCGGCTGCAGCGCATCGCCGGTCAGCGATACGAGCTGTCCATGAGCCTAGTAACGTGCACCGAGTGCGGAAGCACCGTTTCCGACAAGGCGGCGGCCTGCCCGAAGTGCGGCGCACCGCAACGCGCCAGCGCCGGCACGCTCACCCACCCGACCAAGCATTCGTCGCCGATGCCGCTGTGGCTCGGCATGACCATCCTCGGGGTCCTGATGGCCGGCGTGTTGGGCGGCCTCGTCTTCTACTCGAAGCGAGCAGATCCCGGCCAGAGATCTACGACAGCGGCGGCGGCCCCGTTGCCCGCAGCCGCTCCCCCGGCCGCGGCAGCAGTCGAACAGCCCGCCCCTGCTCCCGTCGAGCAGCCTAGAGTCCCCTGGGCCGACCGCGCCGACACGGCGGTCACGAAGATGTTGAGCACCGACGGCGCGACGCTTGCGAAGGGGATCAAGAGGATCATTCATCCGATGGGCCCGAGCGATGCGACGCTCGCCGGCTTCGACGTCCGCCGGGCCGGCAGCGGCCTCTCCGTGCAGCTCACGATCAGTTGGAGTGGAGGGCTGGGCCTCGGCGGCTACACCACCATCGTGGTGTGGAACTTCGACCGCCGACATCATGGACAGGCCACCGTCTACAACGACAGCTCGCCGTTCGCCGCCAAGAATGCTGCAGAGCTGGACCAATACTTCCGCGATCAGATCTACCCGTCGGTGATGACCAGCATCGGAGACTGACCGCCTGCGGTGCAGCTATGCTCCACTCGTGAGGGATGCCCGGTACCTATCCGATCTCGGACCAGACCGTGAACGCGTCGCCATCGATCGATGGTGCTTGGGGCACTTCCCTGAGCTGCTCGCCGCGGTCGGCCTTCGTCGGGGCTGGTGGGTCGGCTTCGGGCTCGGTCGTCGAGAGGTGTTCGACGAGGGTGACGGAGATGTCGACATCCTCGCGGGTCCAATGGAGATGACCTGGTCGCAGCGAGACCGCAAAGACATAGTCCGCGAGCAGGCCGCGAAGTACCCACGCTACCCCACGTCATGGCTTCGAAACCTCGCCCTGTTGCGCGCAGGTGAGCTTGGGCTCGTCGAGTGGCCGCCGAAGATCGGGTTCGTCGCTGCCATCGAAGCAAAGGCGAGCTATTTCGACGGTGAAACCTGGAAACGGAGACACGACAGTCGAGGCGAGCGAGCCGAACTTCGTGGCCAAGTTGACCTTCTCCACGACCACGGCATCAACTCCGTGAGTTTCCTGCACATCGCCTCGACCACCCCCGCGGGCACGCCCGGCCACTCGTGGGTGCCAGCCGCAGATCGCATGGATCTGGCCAACAGGATCGGGTTCCCGAACGCTTTCGAGCCCGACGGCCGCACGGGAGTTCTCCGCGCATTCATGGCGGCGATTCCCGAAGGCACGGAGGACATGGACGGAATCCACGAAGGGCTCACGATCCTCCATCCGCCCGCCCACCGTACCGTCGAGGCGCGACCGTGGCATGCGAGACTCCACGCCCGCCTGGCTGAC
This sequence comes from Polyangia bacterium, assembly GCA_035546895.1. Lineage (GTDB taxonomy): Bacteria > Myxococcota_A > Polyangia > Fen-1088 > Fen-1088 > JADGRB01. The sequence goes on along the minus strand of DASZVW010000763.1, from coordinate 14,811 downwards.
CTTCCAAGACCTTCCTACTTCCGAACTACCGTCGTGCCCTGCGCAACCTGTCGCAGATGGATGCACCGGAACGCGAGAGGGTCAGCCGCGCATCGCTGTCCAGCGGCCCGACCGTAACCGAGACGTCCGTCGTCGTTCGCTCATCGAGCGCTTGGGCGGTCCCCGCTATCGTGCCAGGGAGACTTCACGGTCCCGAGGTGTGTCTCAACGACCGGCGGCCAGACGCACGACGGCGGACACCGTGAACAGGATCGCGGCCGCGTAGAAGAGGACGATCATCGTGTCGTAGATCTCGCCCGGCGACTCGATGCGATCGCTCAGCCATCGACCCAGCGGACCGGCGGTCTTCTCGTCAGGCTTGGCGTCGGGCAGCCCCGACTTGCTCTCGACGTATCTTCACCGCGAGGAACTGGTACAGAGCGCCGGCGCAGATCGCGGCGAGGAAGCCCGTCCAGCTCGCCACGAGCAGCCCGCCGGACCAGCCCTTGAACGAGACCGCAGCGTCCTTCGGCGTGCCGACGACGTCGCGCACGAACGTGATCGAGAGCGCGAGCGCGGCGCCGCCGAGCTGCATGTAGGTCTTCGCGTTGTCGATGTACATCGACATGACCTGCGCCTCTCGGGAGAAGTTATCGCGCGCCAAAGGAGCCCTCGCCGGGCATGATGCGCGGTCGGCGCCACAGTCGTCAACGGGCCGCCGCCGGTCAGCTCTGGACTATCGATCCGGATCCTTCAACCCAGCCCGGACGAGTTCCCGAACCCGATTCAGGGTGTACGGTATCGGCGACCGCTGCTCCTGGCGCCATCTCTTCCGAATCCGTCGCGCTCGTTGCTTGATCGTCTTCGCGCGTTGACGGGCTCGATCGTCGAGCCTCGTGTCGGCCAGAATCGAGCAGGGCTCTAGATAGACGGCGGCGGTCTCGACGGCTGCGGCCAGCCAGTACGCCTCGGCTGGTGTAATAGGCCGCCGCCCTTTGGGATCCACGACGACTCCGTAGGCACAGATCCCGGCGAGGAACAGAGCCTGATCCTCCTTTTCGGGATCCCGAGGCCTCCCCCCGCCTGGACCTCGACTCGGCGGAAACAGGCGATCTTCCACGGTTCTTATTTTGTAGCGCCCGTAGAGCGCGTCAATGGAATTCACTGGGCGGCATGCTGATCACCCTCGAACAAGCCGCATCACGTGCAGGGCGCTCGCTGTCTACCGTACGCCGCTGGATCGTTCGCGGCGAACTACGCACCTGGCGTCAACTCGGACGCACTCTTGTCCGCGAGGACGACGTAGGGCGGCTTTGCTCGCCTGTGTCTTCAACAAACGAACGCCGCCCCGGCCAGGGCGGCGTTCAGGAGGTCGTCGATGGCTCCGACAACCCCACCGGGGAAAGGTAGCACACCGTGCGGCGCGCCATTCGTTCTAGACATCCCGGCCGACCCGACCTGGCGGCCGCGCCGGGAGGAGATCCCCGACTGCTTCCGGCGCCAGGCAATACCGCTCTTTCAGACGCCGCGCGAGCGGGACTGGTCGGTCCTCCGTCCCTACTTCGCACCCAAGGTACAGCAGCATCTGGCGAACTGCCGCCTGGACTACTGGCACCGACAGCTCGACACGCCGAAGGGCGGCGACCTCGGCGACGATGCCCTCCCGAATGGCTGCAGCGACCGAACTCGATGCGGCTCGTGCGCGACCTGTTACGCGCGCTCGCGGGCAGATCGGCAGTTCGAGATCCTGTGGTTGATTCATTTCGCGACCGGCGCCCCGATGCTGACGATCGACTTCGAGTTGCCGCAGCCCACCCTGAGCACCTGGGCGGCGAGAGCGGCTGCGCGCGGGTGCGAGCGGGCGCAAGCCACCGGTCGAGTGTGCTCACGAAGGTGCGGGTATTGCGACTCGGTACCCCTCTGGCAGGAGGAGGCACGTCGTGTCGAAGACTCGTTCGTCGAGCGGATCTTGGCGGCGATCGAGAAGGTCATGCCGGGATGTGGCGGTGCGCGCGTTTCGACGTGTGCGGGAGGGCACAACCCGCTCTCGCCGCTGTACACAGTGACGCTCCACTTGCCGCTCATCGTCGTCACGAACGACGGTCGGCTTACCCGGACAGACGTCCCGGACCTTTTGGATCTGTCAGCGAACGTCAACAGACGGACTGTCGCGGCTGGTCTTGGTGGCGGCATCGTTCCGAGGGCGACGGTGTCCCACAACGGCCCTGGAATCGTCGACGAGATCTGGCGCTCGAACACGCCCCTACTCGCGTACGTCGTCCGCGAGCTGCGCAGCCGTCACGTCCCTATACCCGACGAGATCCTAGCTACGGTAGCGCGGCTCGACCTACCGGGCCCCTCCGGCGATCGCCACCGCCGCCGAGGTTGGTTCGGGAGCCTGCGGAGCGGGCGGATGAAGGCGACGCTAGCCAGGATGGGGATCTACCCAGCAGCCATTCCACCCCGCGATCCAAAACACATCGTGGACAAGCTGCGACCCTACGCACGCACCACCAAGGGCATCGCGGTCCAGAGCCTCTGGTCGGGCGACGAGCGCGTCGTCCCCGCGAAGTGGTTCGCCGCCGAGCCGCTCCTGAACTCGCGCGGCTTTCTGATCGCGCCGATAGCGTCTCCCCGGTGGGAGTTCCGACGCCCCGGCGGAGGGGGGGGGTCGAGGTGACTTATATAGATGTAGGTCACCTGGAGGGGGGGCCTGTTCGATGACTTGGCAGCCTCCTCCTCCAGCGAACGCTCCGCCGCTGACAGCTGCCGAGTTCGCGCTCCTCGACAAGGACATGCAGCGGCCGGAAGTGCAGTGGCAACTGGCGCATGCCGTCGCGCACGTGCGCCTCCTGCATCCGGATCCGAACAGCTCATCCATAATTGAAACCCGGATCTTTCCCGCTCAGAAGCCGGCCAGCTACTACTGCCAGTTTCCGCTCATCGCCCACGTCGCCGCCGCCGAGGACGCGATTCGTGCGAACGCCTTCGGCAAGAACGCGTTTGTCGCGCTCAATCCGCGGGACAAGCACCGAGGCCGGAAGATTGACGTTCCGGCCGCGAACTGGATCCTGCTCGATCTGGACAGCGAGAAGCTCGTCGTCGAAGACGTGATCAACAAGTTCGCCGATCACGGGATCCTGCCGTCGGCCCTGATCGTCTCTGGCCACGGACTGCACTTCTACATTCGCTTGTGGCCCCCCGTCGCGCCCGGGGTCGCTGCGGAAGCCGTCGGACGACGCCTGAACATCGCAACCGGCGGTGATCACGTCTTCGACTGCTGCCGCGTCGCTCGCCTCGCTGGGTCTGTTAACCACAAGACGCCGCCCACGATTGCGTACATCGCCGGGATCTGGCCGGAGCGCTGGTACTCCGTGGAGACCCTCGATCGAGCAGCCGACTCGATGAAAGTTCCACGGTTCAGCGTTGAACGGCCAGGAACCGCTCCGACCGAGCCGGCCTCCTATGGCTTCCTCTCACCGCCGCCGGCGAGCAGCGAAACCCCTCCCGATCTGATGGAGATCCTGACGGCGCTCCCATCCAACGTCGCGCAGGTCATTCGTACGGGCGAGCGGCCCGCGCACTACGTGAAGTCCGGCAACTCAGAACTCGATTTTCAAGTCATGTGCGAGCTGGTTCGTGCGGGCCTCAGCGACGCGGAGATTGTGCGCGTCTACTCTTTTACGCCGGTTCGCCGGCTCAAGGTGGATCGTGCGAGACAGGATTACTTCCCTCGAACGCTCGCGGCCGCCAAGCGAGACGTCGAGAATCATCGGCAGAGGACTCCGAGCATTCTCGACCTGCCGGCGGCGCAGACGGAGACCACACCGGAACCGCCTGATCGACGAGTGGCCAAGATACGCGCCCCGTTTCCGAACTGGGACGAGAGCGTGTCCCTCCCCAAGCCACCCAGAAACTGAGGTGACGCATGCCCGATCGCGAACGTGAAGAAGCTGCCTCCGAGCGCCCCCGCGAACCAGGGTTCGCCTGCGAAGCCACAGTTGTGAGCACGCCTCCATGCCGTCCGCCCGGCTCCTTCTTCAGGACGGTCGACAATCGCATGGTCTGCGATGACGGGACCGTTCTCGTGGCCGTCGTCCTCCCCGACGGCCGCATTGGATTCCCTGATCTTTGCCCTGAGTGCCTTTCGATGCCCCTCACCAATGGCGCCAAGGAATGTGAACGGTGCACCGCGAAAGCAGACGCTGAGGAGGAGGAAGGGCGTCGAGAGGCGGCTCGACAACAGCGCCGCGAGGCACGGGAGCGTCGACGATGGTACCGCTGAATCAATCGGGCCGCGGGGCGGGGAAGCGCGATCGAATCCTTCAGGTTCGCATCCCGCCCGATCTCAAAGATCTCATCGAGGCGTTCCTCGCCCACCTCCGCGAAACCGACCCGCGTGCGACCGAATCGCAGGCCGTTCGGCAGTTGCTGCGCGCAGCTCTTGCTCCGGTTGGTCTCGGCGCCGCGACTGCCGATCCGGGCTTCAACGAGGGCCTTCGGCGCGGGTACAGCGAGGCTCGCGCCGCCCTTCGCGAGACCTTCGAGAAATTCTTCCCCAAGGAGAAGAAGTCGTGACCGGGCGTATTACCGGTCGTACAGGCCGAAGAGAACGAACGTTCTTTTCGAGGAGGACCGAGAGGTGAACTCTCTCCTGGACGTGGTCGCGAGGTCGCAGCGCTGGAGCCGGCCGACCCGGCTCGTCTACCAGAACGCAGTGCTCCGCTTCCTGGAATTCGCGGGCGGCGCCCTGACCGGCGCGGCTGTCGAGCGCTGGCGAGACCATCTGCTCAACGGGGAGCGACTGGAGCCCGCGACCGTGCACAAGTTGCTGGCCGCCGTGCGGGCTGTTTCGAGGCGGCACGCAGCGTTGACTCACGGCCCCGACTTCGCGAGCCCGGCGGAGCTGCCGAAACTGGACCCGTGGACGCCGCCATCCCCACCAGTGCTTGCCGACGTAGGTGCGCTACTCGACGAGGCTGAGCATGATCGATCGCCGCTCGGCCTCCGCGATCGACCGGTCATTCGGCTCATGGCGCTGACCGCTGGCGAGCGGGTTGGTGAGGTCTGTGGACACCGAAATGGAGATCTCGTGGAAGCCATTCTATCGATCCGAAGAAAGGGCGGCTGGACCCAACAGGTTCAGGTCGACCAGGACACCTTGGACGCCCTGCACGAATGGATCGCGTGGCGCGGAGAGAATCCCGACGATCCGATGTTCATTAAATTGAGGCGGTCGCTGGGGGACGAGTGGGAGGCGAGCGGACCGCTGACGAGTGGCGCGGTGGCTAGGATGCTCGCCCGTCGCTGTCGCTCCGCTGGAATCAAACGTGTGATCCGTCCTCACGATCTGCGCCGGTTCTTCATTTCGGCCCTTCTCGATGGTGGTGCCAAGCCCCACGAGACCATGCTCGCGGCCGGACACAAGAGCCTAAGCACGACGAGTCGATATGTCGGCAGGGTCGACGCGGGCGGGGTGCCTGCTGGCACCCGAATCGCGTCCATGTTGGGGCACAGCAAGGACAAGGGAGAATGAACATGGAACAGAAAACGCCCGATGAAGACTCGTCCTTCGTGCTCAACATCCCCGCCCTCCGACCCGGAACTGTAGCCTTCGAGGTCGCCGAGAACCCCGCGGAGCTGGCCGCCACCTACTCGCGCACGGTCGAGCGAGCCATACGCCATGGTACGCCCGCCGAGGTCGACGCCGCGTGGCGCGCTTTCGGGCGCGCGCACGAAAAGCTGTTCACCGCCGCGTTCATGCGCCTGCGCCGGCGCGCTTCACTCCGTCCCGCGCCTCGCGACCCGCGTCGACCCCGCTGTCGCGCTCGCCGGCCCCGACCGCGCTCCCATCGTCGCCGCGGTGGCGGGCGCGGAGGCGGCGGGCGTGGCGGTGGCTCAGACGATGGCGGTGGCGATCCAGACCCACGACCCATAGCCGTCCCGACCCCGCCCTCCGACGAGGAGGTCGGCGGTGGGTAAGCGCCGGTTCCGGCCGGCGAGCGGCGCCCCGCCCTCCCCCGCCGAAGCCGTCAGATTGATCGTCGGCGACGCGCTCGCCGAGATGCGCAAGCTCGACACGGCCAGCGTGGACGCGGGTATCACTGACGAGCCGTGGCAGGTACTTGCGCAGCAGTCGTGGGACACGCCCGCCTCCGTAGAGGTGTGGCGCGAATTCCTCCGGGTGCTGAAACCAGGCGCCACGCTGATCTCGATCGGCGCTCCTCGCACCTACCACAGGATGGCCTGCCGGATCGAAGATGCCGGCTTCGTGATCGTCGACATGACCTCGTGGATCTTCACGACCGGCCGTCCACCCAGCACGGCGCACTTGAAGCCGGCCTTTGCGCCAATCGTCGTCGCCCGCAAGCCCGGGAGGCCTTCCCCGATCAATCTCGACGAGGCCCGCATCCCGTTCGTCGACGAGCGCGACCGCCAGCAGACTCGGCGGGCGGACACTCTCCGGGCGCTCGGTAGACGCCGGGCGGGGATCCTCGACAAGTCGATCGACGGGAACGCATCCGAGCGTGCTCCATTTGAGCCGAAGGCAGGCAGGTATCCGTCCAACGTCTTTGCCAGCGATCCGATCGACCCTCGCGTGGACCGATTCTTCGTAGTCCCGCGCGTCCGCGACGCTAGCGCCCACCCGTGCGCGAAGCCGGTCCTGCTGATGGCACATCTCGTTCGCGCGTTTACCCGACCGGGCGCTCTCCTCCTTGATCCCTTCGCCGGCGGCGGGTCGACCGGCGTCGGCGCCATCGCGACCGGCCGCCGCGCGATCTTGATCGAACGCGACCCGGCCTACGCCGAGATGGCCCGAGAGAATCTCGACGCAGCCCGCCAAGGCGACTACGGCCTCCCGCGTAGCGGGCGTCACGAGCCGTTCGAAGGGGAACAAGAACGAGTAGCCATAGCGGAGATCACGAGCGATAACGAGCAGTTAGACGCTGACAACACAGCACGCCTCACGCTGAGAGCACAGCACCCCGAACCCGAGCCGCTGAGGACACAGCATGCCCCGCCGAGCACCATCCCCCAGCCCGCCTCCTCGTCGAGCGGTGCGCTCAAGAGCGCCGACGAGATGGCCGCTCTCCTGGGTTCGATCGCCCCACTCACGCTCGTGCGATGGGCGCGCTCCGGCCGTGTCCCCGCAGTGCGCGCGGGTCGGTCGTGGGCGTTCGAAGTCGACGCCGTCATGGCCGCTCTCTCCAACCATCACGCCGGCGGCGAAAACGCCGGGGAGGTCCTGAATGTCGATCAGCGAGACCAAGCCGAGCAGATTCACGGTCCAGGTCTTCAGAGCGGACCCGCTCAAGGAGACCAGGCTCCGCCTCTGCCGCCGAGTCGAAGGTCGCGAAGCCGCCGAAGCGCAGGAGCGGGCGTTCGAAACCCAAGCGGACGAGTGGGTTGCGCGCCGCGAGCTGATCCGGCAGGCGAGATCAAAGGGCCTCTCGGTCGAACTGCCCTCGACCCCGACCAAGCAGCAAGACTTTCCCAGCTACTTGGAGTTCCAGTACATCCCGTGGGCGCGGGCTCATCTGGATCCGAGAACTTTTGATACCCGCGCCGGCTACCTGGCGATCCTCGCTCAGGACCTGGCCGGCATCTCCATCGACGGCGTCGAGCGCGTGGTCGACGATCTGATCGCACGTTGGCGTGTGGAGGGGTGCCGCTTCGTAGCGAAGGTTGATCGACTCGGCCGCACGATGAACCGCAAGCCGCGGCCCATCAGTGACAGCGGGATCAACGAGCGACTGAAGGTGCTGAAGGCTGTACTCGGCCACGCGTACATCACGGCGCGCGTGCTGCCGAACCGCGCCCGCATCCAGTTTCTCAAGATCAAGCGCGCTGGGGTGGGCGACGCCGAACCGGTGCGGTACTTCATTGCCGACGAACGGGTCAGGTTCTTGCGGTACTCGATGCCGGGCACCGCCGACGTATTCGAGATCGGGCGGCTGACCGGAATGCGTCCCGACGAGTTATTCCACCTGCTCGTCGGCAGCGTGGATCTCAAGGCTCGCAAGATCTGGGTTCAGGCGTCCCCCTGCCCGCTCTGCCCGGACGGCAAGTGGATCCCGAAGACGGGCACATACCGCGGCATCGACATCTGCGAAGCCCTGTTGCCGATCCTTCGTCGCCTCACCAAGGGCAGGCCGGATGGTGCCCTCCTCATCGAGAGCAACCACGGCGCGCCCTACTGGCGGCGACGCGGCGGTGGTGGCCGATTCGCGAAGACACTCCGTCGCGCCGGTCTCGATCGAAGGGGCCTCTCCATTTACAGCTTGAGGCACACGTTTGCGAGCGATCTCGTAAGCGCCGGGCGTCCGCTCCAGGAGGTCGCGGCGCTCCTCGGGAACAGCGTGCGCACGTGCGAACACTTCTACGCCCACCTGCAACCGGGCCGCACGCGCGAGGCGGTGAAGGTGCTCAAGGCGGCCGAGCCCTGGGGGACGCGCACCGTAGCGCCGCAGAAGCCGAAGCGACACGGGACGCCCGTGGCGGCGAACAACGCGCCCGCCGTCGCTACCGTGCCCGCCGACGAGGCTCCCAAGATCTCACCCCTGAGAATCGACACCGAAGCCGCATGACCGCCAGCGACGAAGGGAGGCGCGGCTCCGGCGACACCGGAACCTGACCCCAAGACCCGACAACCTGAACAGGTGAACTGTGCTCCCCGCGACCGCGCTAACGGCCCGGGGAGCGTGGCCACCGGAGAGTGACCTCCGATGACGAAGAAACGCTACCCGAAGTCTGCTCGTGGGTCTCGTGCGACCCGCCGCTACCCCTTCGAGCGCCGTTACGACACGCTCGCGACGAACGATCCCCACGTGGTCGACGACATCATCGACAAGATCCCGCCGATCCACGCTCTCGACCGCCGGCTCGTCCGGCTCAGCAAGCGCATCCAGGACGACGTCCGGGACATCAAGCGCTACGTCGCCTTCGAAGACCTACGGCTCGAACAGCGCACGCTGCGTGAGCAGGCGTACTTCGACGCGGGTCACCAGCAGGGCCGCATCGACGGTGTGGTCGAGTCGCTTGATTCCAGCGTCAGGTTCAGTCGAGAAGCCCGCAAGTTCGTCCGCCAGATCCAGATCGCGCGCCTCGCCTCGGGCCTTACCGTCGAGCGCGCGACTGCTGTCCTGTTGGAATGTGCGCGCGGTCTCGTGCTTGGCGAACGGCTGCGCCTGCGCCTCCGAGGCCGCCCGTGATCGCCGACTTCGTGCCCGATCGCCACTGGACCGCCAAGCTCCCCCCGGATCTCCGATCGCTGGTCGAGGACGTTGAATGGGCCTGCGCTCGCGCCCGGATGCACCGAGCGGACCGGAGGAAGAAGTCGCGCCCCACCTGGCAGAAGGCCGTGCGAGCGTTCAACGCCGTCCGTCGGGCCTGCACGGCGCCGAAGCCATCTGCTCGTGAGATTCGTCGCCTCGTCGCCAAAGCCGAGAAGCTGTTCGATTTCGCGACCAACCTCGCACGGCCGCCCGAAGAGCTTCCGCCGACAGCGAAACAGGTCACGATCCTCGACGGCTACTTCGCGACCGGCGACAGCGACGGTTTCGTGTTCGACCGCTGCGCCGAGCCACGTGTCCACTTCGAGAGATGGCGGCGGCGGCCAGGCCATCCCGATGCCGAGCTGATCGAGCCGGGCACGGGCGGGAGGATCACGGCGTGCCGCGTGCTTCCTGAGGCGCTGTTGCCTAGAGGAGCGGCAGATGGGTTCGGGCGGTGGCGCGTCACCGTCGAGTTCTGGGAGAGATCACCGCGCACGAAGCAAGGTGGCCGTCGGACTCGATCCGCTCGGACATCGTGTTGAACGTCAGACCGGTCACCCAGCTTCGCGCTGATCGGCTCGACCCGTCCGCCATCTCCGCTGTGGAGACAGCATCGGCGCGGCTGCAGGCGTACGAGAGCCATTGCAAACCGACGACAGCCGCGATGAGAAGTACGAACCGCGTCGCAAAGGTCGGCCGCCCCGCCCACGGCCGGAGCAGCTACACCGGGAGTTGGGCGTGCAGATCGTGGACGCGATCATCGCGCGGGGAAAGGCCGACGGCACCGCGTAGGATGAGATCGGCCGTGCCTGGCAGGTCAGCCCCATTCTGGGTTGTCCTTCTCCGAAGGCAGAGAAATTGAAAGCCGTGCGCTCCTCAGCGCCCCGACAGTGATTCTCGGGCCGAATTCGACCGGAGCGGCGTCGACCGAGTAAATGACGCCCTTGATGCGCAAGTCAACGGGTTGCCCCCAATGCCATCCCCCCATGGTGAAGGTTCCTGGCTCGCCATCGGTCAACAAGATCCGCTCGCCTGGATAGACGACGGTCTCCGGGCCTGTGGACAATAGAACGGTTCCTCTCTCGCCGACCTCGGTGCTGATCCTCCTCATCTGCCACCCAGAGGCGAGCTGGGTGCTGGAAAGCACATGGTGCCAAAAGATCCCCTCGGACTCAGCTTCAAAAATCCTGAGGGCGGGCTGCCGTGCGGTCCCCCGACCAGAGTTTTCGAGTTCGAGCAAGAACCGAAGCCTAGGCGAATACGGCGCCGTTTCCGACTCCTCCATCCAGAGAGTCAAACGCAGGGAGAGTCTTGGCTGCGGCACACGCCCCATCAGAGGAGCGAGGATCGAGTGGGGCATGATGTCGCTGCGGCTCGCGACGCGCATGTAGTAGTGCTCTGGACCCATGTTGGCCCGATGCGGACGCCCGATGCTCTGTGGGATCCGAATCACCAAAACGCCGCGGTCCGATCCCGCAGCATCTTCGATTTCGAGCAACTCGATATTGGGGACCGCGGGGTTCGTGACGTCCTTCAGGATCGCCTCGACGGAGCGCTTGAACGCAGCGAGTTGCTCAATCGGCTCCGGCTTCTTGGCCTTGTCGGCCTCCGTGCCCTTCCCGTCCTTGGTGGAGACACCAAAAATCAGGCAGCCGCCGTCAGTGTTCGCGAATGCGCTGATCGATTTCGCCAGATTCTTCTTGTCGTCGTCGTTGAGTTTTCCGGGCTGGGCCGGCGGGGCGCCCGGGACGCTGAACCCCTTGGTCTTGAACTCAAGCGATAGCGACTCGGGAGCCTGATCGTTGACCAGCTCCTCGACAGCGTTCCACTTCTCCGCCCTCAGGCGTTCAAAAAGAGCCTCTCCCGCCATAGCGTGACCACCTAGCGTGAGTTCAGATCGCCCAAGCTGGGCCGAACCAGGAGCGGCATCTCGCGGATGAACGCGCGCTCCCGATCGTAGGTCAGAGGCGCGCGGCACTTCTTGTTCTCACATCGATCGGTGTCCCCGGGAACCGTGACTGGAAGGGTGATGGGACCAGTCGAAGCCAGCCCAGTCCAGTGATTGGCGACTCCGCATTCCCCGCAGCGGACGGCGATCTCTAGCGCGATATTCGGCGGTTGCATGGCTGACCTTTCCTGTAGCTACGAGGCTTCGCGCGGGCGGTGTCGTCTACCGGCCGCCTGCCGCGATGGAGGAGGTGTATCCGGGGCCAGGTGCGATCGAGAACTTGGGCAGATCCTCCAGCGGGCCCCACACCGCGATGTCGCGGAGAGAGCCGAGCCGAAGAGTCATGGTTTTGCCCAACCCCGGAGCAAAGACGAACCGAAACTCCGACTGGTGTGCAAGGCGGTCGAACTTCTTGAAGGGCCCCATGTCCCCTACGTGCTTGTCTTTCACGACGTATTCGACCGGTGACGATATCGTCTCAAGACCCGCGAGTTTGGCGGCGGCCGTCACCCGCCGCACGAAGAGCGCGGGTCTGGCCAGCAGAAGGAAGCTGTCGCCGAATCTCTTGCACCGGCTGTCGACTTCGACCGGGCCGAGTGCCCTGATCGCGGTCATGCAGAAAAGGTTCAGGGACTGATGGGCGTTGAACCGGAAGTCCAAACCGGCCGCCAGGTCCTTCACTGCTTCGAAGCCGTTGATTTTCAGAGACGTGATCGCCGCCAGCGGGATGGTCCGAGCCAAGCCTTCGTCAGCGTCGCCCCGCTCTTGGTCGTCTTCGAGTTTCGCGAAGTGCTCGATCGTCTGGCAGTACATCTCGCCTTGCTCGAAGAACGCGCGTATGTGCCGCCGGTCGCCGATTTTCACCAGGGTGCACAGCTTGTCCTCTTCCTCTGCCATCGACATGGCGGTCTCCTCTTCGATCGGACCTTCTTCCGCCGAACTGCTCGGATGTTTAGTACCCTAACATCGCGTGACCAACCTGTCCAAGATCGACACGTCGTGGAAGCCCGGCGGCCCGCCCTGGTGCCACGCCCGCCGCTTCGAAACGGAGGTCGCCGTCCGCGGCGAGCTGCCGCGCGCGCGGGACTTCTGGAGCGACCGGCGATCGCGCATCACTTTGCAGGCCTGCTTCGCAGAGATCGATACCCCTCGCTAGCTCGGGGCGCGAAGCCGAATTGCGCTCGCCGACGTGCTACTTGTCGCTGGCCGCGTCGTGGACCGCAGCGATACGCTGTCGCGCGCGATCCCGGTGGGAAAGCGAGCCGCTCGACAACCCGGCGGACCTCGGGTGAACATCCGCGTCATGGCGAAGGCGGACGGGCCCACGTCGAACAGGGCGCGCAGCTACGACGAACCGGCCGAGGACGACCTTCTGGGGCGCGGTCCGCTCGCGCGCACCATCGCGGAGGTCATCCGGAGCACGCCGTCTGATTTTGGAGTGCGGATTGGGGTGTTCGGCGAATGGGGGTCGGGCAAAACCTCGGTTCTGAGGTTTGTCCGGAAGATCCTCGGCGAGCAGGAGCACGTGATTGTCGCGTTCAGCCCATGGGGGATAACCCACCCGGCGGAGCTTTGGCAGCGCCTCGGGGTGGCCCTGTTGGACGCCTTGGAGGCAACGGGAGGTGGGCATCGAGGCTCGCCGGTGACCCGGTGGCAGCTCAGGTACGACAGGAGGATCCTGAAGGTCCTGCGGGCAGGTCAGAAGCTCACGAGGTTCATCCCTCACGCCGGGCCCTTCATCGAACCTCTCGCGGGGCCGATGCTCGACGCGGTTCAAGACCTCCTCAGAGCAACGGCGGAGCAGCTGACTTCGCTCGCGAAGCCCGGCGAACGAATCGTCGTCGTGGTCGATGACCTGGACCGTGCCGATCCGCGGCTGGTGCCACCGATCCTCTTCGCGCTTCGCGAACTTTTCGACGTGCGCCGTTTCAGCTGGATCGTCGCAATGGATCCGGACGTGGTCCGAGCAGCGCTGGAGGAATACCACCCGGGCTTTGCGCGCGGACGAGATTTCCTTGAAAAGATCGTCGACTACCCGTTCAACCTGCGGGCCCCGGAACGTGTTAGTCGGGTCGCGCTTCTGCGTCGGGATCTAGCCGAAGCTGGCATCGAGATCGGCGACACAAAGTTGTACGAACTGGGACCGCTGCTCCCGGAGAACGCGCGCGAACTGAGGTCGATCGTTCGGCACCTTCGTTCCATCAAGGGAACGCTCGCCCGACTGAGGCCCGACGAGATCGATCGCCGTCTCCTGCTGAACCTCGTCGTCATCCATGCGGCCGCCCCGAACCTGTTGGAGAACCTCCTCTCGTCGCGAAAGGCGCTCCAACGGATCTCGGGGCTCAAGCTCTTTAAGGACGACGGGAGCAAGCGATCGGATCAGATCCGCCAGGAGGCGAACGAGAGGATCGCCGCCCTTCTGAAGCGGTCGAGCATCCGAAAGCAGGACCGGGCGCGGCTGAGGAAACTGCTTCTCCGAGTCGGCAATCGCGAATATTGGCCGCCGGAGAGCGTCGTCGCGGCGGGCAAGCTCCTGTACGCCCCACCCATCGTAACCGGCCGCGAAGCCGACGAAGCGCTGGTGGCAGGTGGGGACGTGGCTGGCCTTCGGACGTGGCTGGCCGGCTTTTCCAGGCCCGAAGGCTCGGCCTCAGAGGTTCAGTGGGCTCTGTTCGACCAGCTGCTCGTCATCCACGATCGGGAGATGAACAGGGCCATCGGGGCGCCTGCGGAAGAGAGCCAGAAGGAAGCCATCGGGGTCGTGCTCAGGGCCGTCAGAGCGCTCGAAATGCTGCTGTTCGAGGTGGGAGCGATCTCTACGGTCAAGGTGGCAAAGCTGGAGAAGATGCGTCGAGCCTTCAGCCAATGGGCTCACTTCATCCAGCCCCCGGACTACGGACCCGCGCGTCTGGCGGAACGCGATCTCCTCCTGCGCCTTGCCCAGTCCGTCGAGATACACCCCCTTGTGGCCTTGAATCGGTCCGGGCCGGTTCGCGACCGGGATCTAATTCTCGACGAGGGCGACAAGGCACGACGTCAGCTGAACCTGGATCTTGTCCAGGTCCTGGAGGAGCGTGCGGCGACAAGGTTCATCGAACTGCTGGCCAGCGAGGACATCGGATCGGTTTTCGACAGCTGGAGACGGGCCGGCCAGTATCTCCTTCGCGAGAGTGGCCTGATCTGGACGCCCAAGTTTCGGGGTCAGCTGCGGGAAGCCCTGGCGGGCGAGAGGTCAGTCGCGCGCGCCCACAACGCCAAGGAACTGCTGAAGGAGATCAGAAGCCTCCAGGGCCTGTTGTCGGACACGGAGCTGGTCGGCCTTCTCTGGCGAGCAGCGACGTCTGTCGTGCCGAACATGCGGATGTTTGACTCGATCGAGCGTCTCCGGGGGGAGATCGAGCAGGCCACCCGCAGTTCGTTGCCTGAGCCGACCTGGTGGGCGGCGAAGAAGGAACAGCACCGGCTAGCGGCAATGCCGTTCACTTACGGCCCTTGCCAGTGGGTGGTTTGCGATTGTAGGCGCTCATCTTGATCTTCACGGCGCGCGGGTAGGTGCGGTCAGGACGACGTGGCGGCAGGATAAGAAGCTTGAGGTGACGGCGCAGGTCG